>USOF01000010.1 GCA_900556285.1 uncultured Collinsella sp.
ACAGGAGGCCACTTAATGTGGCCTCCGTCGTGAGCAGGACTGTAGAGCAGGAAACCTAAGCCGGTGTCCCCGCTCTCCCGGGGCCGGCGGAATTTAGTTGTTCAGCATGCGGTCGAAGCTTCCCGAGTCGCCATCCCGATAGTCGGCGGTCATCAGAATCTCCTGCGGAATGCGCCCGCCTTCACGTAGCACATTGCGGAACTGCACGCGCGTGACCATGGGCAGATCCTTGATCGTCGCCGCCAAGTTCTGCGGCACGCCCTGGTTGGCAGCCGCGCGCTCGCACTCGCCGCCGGCCTTCACGCGACGCTTATGCTCGGCGAGCATGGCGCGGTACATACCGGCATGCAGGCGAATCTCAACCACATTGGCATTGCGAGCCTGCTCGACGATGCGCGCGCCCTCGCGGTCGATATCGCCCACGTAGTAGACGTGGTTAAAGCGATAGCCGATCTCGGCCAGATAATCGTCCAGGGCATGCGAGACGCTCGCCTTGCATCCGCCGCCAAAAATCACGCCGCCCACCTTGATGCCAAAGAGCTTGGCGTGCTTGCGGCCACGCAGCAGCCTGACGATCTCGTCGTAGGTGTCCAGGTTCTCGACCATAATGAACGGCTTATCGGCGCCCAGCGTAAAGAAACCCGTAAAGTGCACGGGGCGGTTGGGGGCGACCTTGATCGCCTGCATGCTGATGCCCTTTTCGGTCATGCGCCTTATCAGGCGCTCACCGTGCTTGCCGTCAAAAGCCTTCTCGTCGTTAAAAATCTGGTAGGCACGCTGGCGGCGCGAGGCAACCGGCGTATCGGCACCTCGGTTTTGCTCGATCCAAGCCTGGATGATCGCAATCTCCTCGGCAATCTTGCGGTTGGACATCTCGTTGTGCTGAGTGCGCTGCGGAGCCTTTATGCCGTCCTTACCCTCGACCTTAACAATTTGAGTCTGCTGCTCCTTGATCTTGGAGAGCGCCGTAGGCGTGGGAACGATCTTGAGCAGCTGCCTGCCCAGGACACGGGCCAGAGCAAACGCCGAAACCTCGCCATGAGCGGGCGGCTCAGGCTGCTGGGCGGTCGCATCGTTTGCAGTCGGTTTGGGCTGCGCCTGGGATTTGCGCTTGGAATCTACCTGAGCTTTGCGCTCTTGCTTTGGCGCGGACGGACCCTTTTGCGAGCGCTCGGGCTTGTCCCCCCTCGCCGGCTGGCGCCTGGGCTGTTCCACCGGAGTCTCAGCCTTCGCATCCTTGTTTTGCGTCGCCTTCTCGGCCGCGGCCTCGGCATTTGAGCCACGGCCGCCACGATGACGGCGGCGGGGCTTGCTTGAGGCGCTCTCCCCCACCTGCTTATCAGCGGACTGTTGAGCTTTGACCTCGGTGTCAGCCGTAGCCGGCGACTCGGAAGGCTGCTGCTCGCGAGCCGCCGGCTCAACGGTTTTCTCGGTTTGTTTGGCCTTCTCAGCCTGAGCGGTCGAAGCCGGCTCGCCCTTCTCCTGACGCTTTACGGGATACGCGCGTCCCGCAAAACCGCGGCCGGGACGGCACGAAGCCGGAGCTCTCTTGGCAGACTCCTCAGCATCGTCTGCAACCTCGGAAGGCTCTTCAACCTCATGCGCGACATCCCGCTGCGCAGCCTTAAAGTGAGCACCGCGACAACGCTTGGGCTCTTGGACCTTCACGGGCTTTTGCTCCTGCGCGGGCTTCTGCGACTCGACAGCAACCTCGGTCTCAACAGCCTCGGTATCGAGCTCATCCTTTTGAGCAACGGCGCGACGGAAGCGCTCCTGCTGGGCACGGCGCTGAGCATCGCGCTTGCCACCCCCACCAAAACCGCCGCGGCCGGCCTTGGCCGTAAAGGCGCGAACGACGCTCTCGTCAAGCAGCTCGTCGGTATCGACATGCTCGCGCGGAGCCGTTTCCACCGCAACAGGCGCCTCGACAACGTCCTCGACGGCCTCTTCGGCAGCCTCGGCAGGCTGCTCCTGGACATCGCGAATCTCGGCATTAATGGTATAGAACGCTGGGCGCCCGTTAACGCCGCTGCCCTCGATCTTGGTAACGATCTTTGCCGCGATAAGTTCATCGCGCATCGCCTTGGTGTCACATTCCTTATCGACGGAACGGAAAATCTGTGCCAGCGCGCTCGACTTGATCTTGAGCGCCTTGCGGCAGAGCAGGTCGTAGGCAACCAGCTTGGCGCGCTCGGCAGAAAGCGACGTCTGGCTGCTCAGACGCTCAGCCAGGGCATCGACGTTGTTTTGGTTATCGGAATATACCGTCTTGGCCACGGGGCCCCTTTCATATGCACACATATATGTCTACATGGTACAACGCACGCCCCTATCCACGCAAAATATCTGCGAGAACACCCGGGCACACTAGCTTTTGCATGGAAAAAGGCCGAGCCCGCGCAGTTGCGGACCCGGCCTTTCCGAGTCATATAGATGTGACGTTCAATCCCTTAGGTCAATTAGGCCTTGGCGGCCTCGGCGCCTGCGGGAGCCTCGGCAGCAGCAGCGCGACCATACTCGGCCTTGCCCATCTCGGACCACTCGGGCTCCTCGTCGGGCATGGAACCGGCCTCCTTGCCGAAGAGCTCCTTGAGGCAGTTGACGGCAACGATGAGGCCCAGGACCATCAGCAGGACGGCGAAGACGAGCTGCAGGCCCTTGGTAGCGGCGACGGAGACAGCGGCCGTGGTGGCGGTAGCCGGGATGGTACCGAAGAAGCCGTAGGCCTGGACGGCGGTCATGCAGCCCATGGCGCTCTGGACCAGCGAGGTGAAGGTGCAGCAGAGCAGGAAGGCGACGGGCACGTAGAGCATCCAGCCCTTGCGACCGGTGCACTTGCAGAACACGGCAAGGGTGATCATGGTCATACCGCCGAGCAGCTGGTTGGAAGCACCAAAGAGCGGCCAGATGTTGGCATAGCCGCCAAAGGCGAGGGCGAGGCCGGGGAGCAGGGTGACAACCGTGGCGAACCAGGGGTTGCCGAGGACCTTCATGTAACCGGCCTTGGACTCGATGGCCAGGGCGTCGTTGGTCTGGGCAAAGAACTCGGAGAACGAGGTGCGGGCGATACGAGCGACGGCGTCGAGCGAGGTCAGGGCCAGAGCGGAGACGTTCATGGTCATGAAGACGGTAGCGAGCGTGCCGTCAACGCCGAAGGCCTGCATACCGCGAGAAATGCCAGCAGCGAAGATCTGGAACGGGGTGGAAGCGACGCCGGCGTTGAGGGCGCCAGTACCGGCGGTGTTCATATCGGAGAACATGATGCCGGCGACGATGATGGCAAGGATGCCGACGAAGGACTCGACGATCATGGCGCCAAAACCGACCTTGACGGCGTCCTGCTCCTTCTCGACCTGCTTAGAGGAGGTACCAGATGAAACGAGACTATGGAAACCGGAGAGAGCACCGCAAGCGACGGAGACGAACAGGACCGGGAACATCATGCCGGAAGCAGTGGAGAAGCCGGTGAAGACCGGAGCGGTGATAGTGGCCTGACCGTTGACGCCCAGGACGACGATGCCGAGGACAGCGCAGACGATCATGACAATCATCATGATGGAAGTGAGGTAGTCACGCGGGGTCTTGAGCATCTGGATGGGCATGGCACCGGCAAAGACCAGGTAGACCATGACGACGGCGAACCACTGGAACTTGTCCAGGTAAACCGGGAACTGCATACCGACGGCGAACATGAGAACCATAAGGACCACGCCGGTGACGAACTCGGCAGCGCCGGTGAGGTTGAACTTCTTCTGGGCCCAACCAAAGGCGATAGCGACGAAGGTGAACAGGATGGAGATGGTACCAGCGCAGCCGGCGGCATAGGACTTGGTGAAGTCGATGGCACCGGTAGCAGCACCAGAAGCGTCAACGGCCGGGGTGAACATGAACGTCTTGCAGACCATGTCGGTGAAAGCGGCGATGACGATGATGCAGAACAGCCAGCAGAACAGCAGGAACAGGCGACGGCCGGTCTTGCCGATGTACTTCTCGATGAGCTGAGCCAAGGACTTGCCGTTGTTCTTCATCGAAGCGTACAGGGCGCCAAAGTCGTGAACGGCGCCAAAGAAGATGCCGCCGACGAGGACCCAGAGCACGACGGGCAGCCAGCCGAAGGCCATGGCGACGATCGTACCCGTAACAGGGCCAGCACCGCAGATCGAGCTGAACTGATGCGAGAACGCGGTGAAGGCGGAGACGGGCGAGAAGCTCTTGCCGTCCTTCATGCGCTTGGCCGGCGTGAGGGCCTCTTTGTCAACGCCCCACTTGTTGGCCAGCCATCGGCCATAGCCCAGATAGCCGCAAGCGAGCACCGCCGCGGCCACAACCATGAGCAAAACTCCGTTCATTACATTTCCTCCTCTAAAAAGAACTTCCTAGACATAAAAAATGAGGGCCGTCGGTTGCGCTCGACGGCCCTCATCTTCATCAGCCGCCCGTTATCGTACGGGCTAGCTGTATGTGCTAACCCGCATCAGATAATTACTACGCTGATAATGTTTAGCTGATGCGTGAACATGTCTAGGAAATCCTCTTCAATCATGATGCGAACAATCCGTGCGTGTTCACATCCCCCAGTGGATGAAAAGCAGTATGAAACTTTAGTTACCTAAAGTCAACGCAAATAAGTAATGAATTTTCAACTTTTTTGAATTTCTCGTTATAAAACGCCACTAACCTCGGACTTTACCCGACAAAAGTTTTTGCATGAGAGATGCCCCTCGGGAGCCGCGGGAGCTCCCATCCCAAATGCGGAGCAAAGCTCCGCACACCATCTTTTTCTTTCAGCTAAAGCACGCCGGAAATTCGACGCAGCTGGCTAACCTTGCCGGACGTTGTCGACGCCAAACCAGCTCAGAAGCTATATCGATACAGAAAGGTCCCCGGACGGAGGGGCCGGATATAAGGTTTCCTGCTCTACAGTCCTGCGCAAGACGAAGGCCACATTAAGTGGCCTTCTTTGCGTGCGGAACTCATTTTGAGGAAGCACCCGCCCTGCCGGGGCTCCCGGGTTCTGTGACGACTCTGCCGTTCGGGTCAGGCGGGCTGAATGGAATAGAGTGAATGGGCGCGCCGTTGGCGCGTCCATTTTTGTGCGGGTGACAAAGGGACTGTCCCTTTGTCACATTGCAATAAATGTGATGAAAGTGTGGCGAAATGAGCTTAAAACTTCCGTAAATGTGATAAATGTCACGTTTTACCTAGGGTAAAATGTGGGAAATATCACGTTTACGGAAGATTCTTTGCGGGAGGTTCGGTCATGCAGCGAGATATCATTGCCAAGCTTAACGCTTGGAAAGCGTCAGAATATCGTAAGCCGCTTATCCTTAAGGGGGCGCGCCAGGTTGGAAAGACGTGGGCGCTTAAGGAGTTCGGCCGAACCTCGTACCTCAATTTTGTGTATCTGACGCTCGAGGAGCCGTCACCTGGGGTACAGAGCGAGTACGCTCAGTTTTTCGAAGGTACGCGCGATCCTCGACGGATCATCTCAAATCTTTCCCTGGCACTTGGACAGCCTATCGATCCCGGCGAGACGCTGCTTATTATTGATGAGATCCAGGATTGTCCTTCTGCAGTCGGCGCCCTTAAATACTTCTGTGACGAGGCCCCCGAGTATCACGTCGCATGCGCAGGGTCTTTGTTGGGCGTTCGCTTGTCCCGTGAGACCAGCGCTTTTCCGGTGGGAAAGGTCGAGTTCATGGAGATGCGCCCCATGAGCTTTTCCGAGTTTCTGAAAGCCGAGGGCGCTGCAAACTACGACGAATACCTTGGCGGCCTGGATCAGATCGAGACAGTGCCCGATTTCTTCCATGTCTGTCTCGTCGAGTATCTTCGTCGTTATTTTGCATGCGGCGGCATGCCAGAGGCTCTTGGCCGGTGGGCGGAGACGGGCGATATCGTTCAGGTCGATAAGGTGTTGTCTGATCTCTTGGATTCCTACGAGCGCGATTTTGCCAAGCATGGTGGCCGTGCGCAGTTCGCCAAGCTTTCGCAAATATGGAACTCGATTCCAGCTCAGTTGGCGCGCGAGAACAAAAAGTTCGTTTGGGGTGCGGTGCGCGAGGGGGCTCGTGCTCGAGAATACGAGGATGCTCTGGAATGGCTTGCCGATGCTGGGCTCATCACGGTGGTTCGCCTTAATGCTGCCGGTGGTGTGCCGCTCTCTGCGTACGATGACCTCAAGGCATTTAAAGTCTACTGTCTTGATGTCGGCTTGCTGCGCCGCATGGCAAGGCTGGATGCGTCCGCTTTTGCCATCTCGGATGCGCTATTTTCGGAGTTCAAAGGTTCGTTCGCCGAGAACTATGTGCTTCAGGCATTACTTTCACAGTTAGATGCTGCTCCGCGTTATTGGACAAACGAGAAGCCGAAGCACGAAGTCGATTTTTTGATTCAAGTCGGAAACGAAATCGTTCCCGTCGAGGTCAAATCGGGAGAGGTCGTTCATTCCAAGAGCCTTAAGTACTATGCCGACAAGCATGCGGAGACGACTCCATTGAGGGTCCGCTACTCACTTAAGAACCTAAAGCTCGACGACGGGGTGCTCAACATTCCGTTGTATTTGGCTGATCGATCTGTCCCTCTTATCAAAAAGGCGCTTGATTGTGCGCATCTTGACGTTTAGATCCTGGGTGAGCTGACGGGCGGCGGCTAATTAATCGCTCCGTTACGGCCAGGGAGCTTGGGCCTTAGCGATGCTTGCTTCGCCAAGCCGTGGGTGTCATGCCGGTGTATTGTTTGAAGGCTTGGGCGAAGGCGGCCTGCTGAGGGTAGCCTAGACGCTCTGCCACCTGCGCTATCGTGAGCGCGCTATCTGCCAAAAGGTCCTGCGCTCGCTCCATACGGCGTCTGCGAATGTAGGCGCCCAGGGACTCGCCGGTTTGGGCCTTAAAGGTGGCGCATAGTTTGGAGCGGCTTGTGTAGAGCCTCTCGGCCACCTCGTTGATACCCACATGTCTGCCTTTGTCGAGCGTGCGCTCAATCATTGCCGTTGCTTCTTCGGCCATGGTTATGCTGACGCGTGTGTCTGCCGCCTGCCGCGCCTGCTTGTGGGCCGCGCGCGAACAGGCGAGCTCCGCGACCATGGTCTCCACGATGCCCTGCATATAGACGTGTCCGCCTACGGTTTGGGCACGGTCCTCGTTAATCCGGCGCAGCGTGTGATAGATGGCAGACGTCGCTTCCTCGTGCCATGGCTCGGCAAACGCCTCAAAGATTCCCGCGAACTCGGTGGGATAGCGGTGCTCCAGTTCGTCAAAATATCCAGGCAAAAAGAGCACCGAGCGCGAGTGATAAAGTTCCCCCGCAAACAGCGGGCTTAATTCCTCGCCACAGCTATCTTGGATAAAGCTGCAAACGGCATTGTTTGGCCACGGTCCATGCAATGGTTTAAGGTTCGCGGGCGTTATGCCAGCCTCGGGCATGCATGTAAGTGTGGGTGCGCTGACCTCGCTCACGCAGGCGTATGGCTCGGGTGTGTATTCGGCCAGGTACATATCGTGCGTCGGGGTTATGAAATGCTCCATGACGATGCAGGTGGGGGAGAGGGGCATGATCCATGCGCGGCCGTGCGCCCGGTCATTTGCCACCTCGCCGGTAAAGACAGCGCCCTTGCCGGAAAGCTCCAGGCCAAACTGCTCAAATTGCGGTGCGTAGAGCTCGGTTATGTCGGTCGCTGCCCGCCGCATTTGCAAAAGCGTCCCTTTCCTTTGCAGAAACGTCCACGCCTGGCTTGATTGTGAGCCATGGCTAACACGTCAATGATAAGTTCATTACGGTTAACTCTCAAGCCGTTAGAAAGGAATCTCATGGCAAAGGGATCAAAAAGGGAAGGTGGAGGCATCGGCGAGCTGCTTGCATATGCCGGCGACCGTAAATTCCTAACGTATTTGGGCATGGCGCTCTCGGCGCTCTCGCAGCTGCTGAGCTTTGGCCCGTTCGTGTGCATTTGGCTTGTCGCGCGCGATCTTATCGCTGTGGCACCTAACTGGAGCGAAGCCACCGATATCGCGATGTATGGCTGGTGGGCAGTGGGTTTTGCCCTGGCAAGCATCGTAGTTTATTTCGTGGGGCTCATGTGCACGCACCTGTCCGCGTTTCGCTGCGCGTCCAATATCCGCAAGACTACGAGCGAGCACCTGCTTAAGCTGCCGCTTGGCTACTTTGACACGCACGCCACCGGTGAGCTGCGTCGTGTTGTAGACGGATGCGCCGCCTCTACCGAGACCCTGCTCGCGCACATGCTGCCCGATATCGCCGGCGCCGCCGCCATGGTCGTGGGCTTGCTCGTGCTGCTTTTCGCCCTCGATTGGCGCTTGGGCGCGGCATGCCTCATCTCGGTCGTCGTTTCGTTTGGCGCCATGGCCACCATGATGAGCGGCAAAGGCGCCGAGTTCATGAAGGCCTACATGGGAGCGCTGGTCAAGATGAACAAGACCGGCACCGAATACGTACGTGGTATTCCCGTGGTCAAGGTGTTTCAGCAGACGGTCTACTCCTTTAAGGCCTTCCACGATGCGATCGCCGAATACGCCGACATGGCACAAAACTATGCGGGCACGTTCTGCCGAGGTCCGCAGGTACTCAATCTTACCGCGCTCAATGGTCTTGTGGCATTCCTGTTGCCCGTGGCGTTGCTGTTGGCGCCGGGCGAGACGGACTTCGCGCATTTTATGGCCAACTTCACGTTTTACGCGATATTTTCGGCCGTGGTGCCGACGGCCATGACCAAGCTCATGTTTGTGGGTGAGGCCTCTCAGATGAGTGCCGATTCGCTGGCTCGTATTCGAAGCGTCATGGATTCCAAGCAGCTCTCCGTGACCGCCCAACCCAAGCACCCTGCCGGCAGCGACGTGCGATTTAAGGATGTGAGCTTTACCTACGAGGGTGCCGAAGCACCTGCCGTTAGCCATGTGAGCTTTAGCGTTTCCGCGGGTAGCACCCTCGCCCTGGTGGGTCCCTCGGGTGGCGGTAAGTCAACCTGCGCAAGCCTGATCCCGCGTTTTTGGGATGTTTCCTCGGGTCGAGTGCTCGTAGGCGGCGTGGACGTTCGCGATATGGATCCGCACGAGCTTATGGACCAGGTCGCCTTCGTGTTCCAGACCAACCAGCTGTTCCGGCAAACACTTGCCGATAACGTGCGCGCCTCCAAGCCTACGGCCACTGACGACGAAGTGCGTGCGGCCCTCTCCGCAGCTCAGTGCGACGACATTGTTGCCAAGCTCCCACAGGGCATCAATACTATGCTCGGTGCCGGCGGAGCATATCTTTCGGGCGGCGAGGTCCAGCGCGTGGCGCTCGCCCGCGCGATCCTTAAAGACGCGCCTATCGTGGTGCTCGACGAGGCCACGGCGTTTGCCGATCCCGAGAACGAGGCGCTCATCCAGCGCGCCTTTAGCAAGCTGGCGGCGGGTCGCACGGTCATTATGATTGCGCACCGACTCTCGACTGTAGTGGGCGCAGACCAAATCGTGGTGCTCAACCAGGGCAGCGTGCAGGAGTCGGGTACCCATGCCGAGTTGCTGTCCCAAAACGGTCTGTATGCCAGGATGTGGGCCGAATACGAACAGGCCGCGAGCTGGAAAATCACTGCAGCGACCGCGGATGCCGCCGTCACGAAGGGAGGCGAGGCCTAAATGTTCGCCTCATTCCAAAAGAAGTATTTCCTATCCGATAAAGGCGTCGCCGGCGTAAAACGCGGCGTCTTCTGGACCACGCTCACCAATCTTATTACCATGGCCGGTATGGGCTTTTTATTCCTGGTTATGGCCGGCTTTGTCGAGCATCTCGCCAGCGGGGCTGACCTGCCGGATGCCCTGCCGATCGTGGGCGGCCTCCTGGTCTTTTTCGTGTTGCTCTTTGCCTCTAACTGGCAGCAGTATTACTACACCTACTGCATCTTTTACGAGGAGTGCGGCAAGCAGCGTATGGAGATCGCCGAGCGCTTGCGCAAACTGCCGCTGTCGTTTTTTGGTCGTCGTGATCTGGCCGATTTAACCGAGACCATCATGGGTGACGTCCAGACCATGGAGCACGCCTACAGCCACGTGCTGGGAGAGCTTTGGGGTGCCATCATCGCAAGTGCCATTGTGTTCGTGGCGTCGCTGTTCTTTTGCTGGCAGCTGGCGATCGCGGCGTTTTGGAGCGTTCCCGTGGCCTTTGCCGTGCTCTATCTAACACGCGGCCCCATGACTCCGGTGTTCGATCGCGTGCGCGCCGAGAAGGTCAAGGTTACCGAGGCGATTCAAGAGACACTCGACTGCGTTCGCGAGATCCGCGCCACCAATCAGGAGGCCCATTATCTTGAGGGACTCAACGCCGTGATTGATGCCGAGGAGCGCGAGACCACCAAGGGCGAGCTCGCTAACGGGCTTTTGGTCAACTCCGCCTTTGTCATCCTACGTCTGGGCATTGCCACCACGCTGGTCACGGGCGCCGCAATGGTCGCCTCCGGGCAGGTCGACTTTTTGGTGATGTTTGCCTTCCTGCTTATGGTGAGCCGTATCTATGCACCCTTTGACCAGGCGTTAATGTTAATGTCCGAGCTGTTTGCCGCCGAGTCGTCTGCCAAGCGCATGCGTTCCATCATGGAAGAGCCTGTGGCGCGGGACAGCGAGAAATTTGAGCCCGCGGGCCACGATGTGGTGTTCGATCATGTGGCATTTGGCTATGGTGCGGGCGAGGACGGACGCGCCGGCGAGAAAGTTCTTACCGATGTGAGCTTTACCGCCAAGGAAGGCGAGGTCACGGCACTGGTCGGTCCTTCGGGTTCCGGTAAGTCTACGGTGAGCCGCCTGGCTGCGCGCTTTTGGGATGCCACCGATGGCACGGTCACCGTGGGTGGCGTGGATGTTACGAGCGTCGATCCCGAGGTGCTGCTGCGCGACTACGCCATTGTGTTCCAAGACGTGCTGCTCTTTGACGACACGGTGATGGGAAACATCCGCCTCGGGCGTCGTGATGCCACCGATGAGGAAGTGCTTGCGGCCGCGCGTGCCGCCAACTGCGACGAGTTCGTGAGCCGCATGCCGCAGGGCTACGACACCATGATCGGCGAGAACGGCTCCAAGCTGTCCGGCGGTGAGCGCCAGCGCATCTCTATCGCCCGCGCGCTGCTCAAAGATGCGCCCATCGTGCTGTTGGACGAGGCGACGGCGAGCTTGGACGTGGAGAACGAGACCGTGGTACAGCAGGCACTCTCCCGTCTGCTCGCAGGTAAGACGGTTATCGTTATTGCCCACCGTATGCGTACGGTGGAAAATGCCGACAAAATCGTTGTGCTCAAGGATGGAGTGGTTGCCGAACAGGGCACCCCGGCGCAGCTCAAGGCAGCAGGCGGAGAATTCGCCCGCATGGTTGCGCTGCAAAAGGAAGCGGCTGCCTGGCAGCTGTAGGAATATGACAAAGGGACAATCCCTTTGTCATATTGAGTTAATCCCCATAGTTTCCAAAAAGTTAGCCATTGTTGACCAAATAGTTATACTAAACTATTTTCAAAAGCGTGCTCGAGCAAACTAATGAACTCGGGTGCTAGGGCACCATGCCGCGCTTGTGCGGCAAAAGGGAGAAGCAACATGAAGAAGTCGACGTTTAACACCCTGCTTGTCGGTGGCGGTTTTCTGCTTGGCACGGCCGGCATCAAGCTGCTTACCAGCGCTCCGGTCAAGAATGCCTGCGTGCAGGGTATCGCGTGCGGTATGCGCGTCAAGAACTGCTACCAGGACATGGTCGAGCAGGCCAAGGCTAATGTCGATGACATGGTTGCCGAGGCTGCCTACATCACCCAGAGCGAGGCCACTGCTGACGAGGCAGCCGAGTAACGCTCCCAGGCACAAACTATGAGATTCTCGATTATTAGCGAGATCCCCGGCAGGACCCGTCTTCAATTGGCGGGTCCTGTGCCAGAGAGCGATCTCGATGCACTTCTTAAGCTTGGCGGCGACATCGATGGCGTGCACAAGGTGCGCGTGTATGGCCGCATTGGCCAGATGGCGCTGGAGTACGACGAGCCGCGCCGCGCAAGCGTGCTCGACGCCCTAGGCGCACTCGATGCTCAAGCTATCGCCGATGCCAAGTCGGGCTACGTGATGCAACTCGAGCCGCGCAAGCACAAACTCGTTATGGATCTTGCCACACTTATCGGCGCCCACTACGCGCGCCGCTGGTTCTTGCCGACGCCTCTGCGTGCGGTGTTTGTCGTGGCCGGTTACATGGCATTTTTGCGCGCTGCCCTTCATGAGCTGGCGCAGCCACGCCTGACCGTTCCCGTGCTCGACGCTTCGGCCATCGGCATTTCGTTCGTCAAGCGTGATGTCGACACCGCGGGCCAGACGATGTTCCTGCTCAACGTGGGCGAGTTGCTCGAGGACTACACCCGCGCCATGAGCGAAAACGAGCTCATCAACTCGCTGCTCGATGTGCCCGACAAGGCGCAAAAGGTCGTCGGCGACACCGAGGTAAGCGTTGCCGCGACCGAGCTCGAGCCCGGCGATTTGGTCGCCGTGCGCACTGGCATGTCCATTTGCATCGACGGTGTTGTCGAGCAGGGGAGCGCTATGGTCAACCAGGCGACCCTGACCGGCGAGCCGCTGGCCGTCGAGCGCAGCGTGGGCGACGATGTGTTCGCCGGTACCGTCGTGGAAGACGGCAGCATCTTGGTGCGCGTGCGCGCCAACACGGCGCAGACCAAGCTCCGCTCGATCGTCTCGCTCGTGCAGACGGCCGATTCGCTCAAGTCCGAGGGCCAGTCGCACATGGAAGACCTCGCCAACAAGATCGTCCCGTGGAACTTCCTGCTCGCGGGCCTGGTTGCGCTTACCACCCGCAGCCTCATCAAGACCTCGGCGGCACTGATGGTCGACTACTCGTGCGCACTCAAGCTCACGGGTTCCGTCGCCGTCATGACTGCCATGAGCGATGCTGCCAAGATGGGTGTTATGGTCAAGGGCGCCAAGTACTTTGAGTCGTTTGCCAAGGCCGACACCATTGTGTTTGATAAGACCGGCACGCTTACCGAGGCGCAGCCGCGTCTTGCCTGCGTGCTCACCACCGATGGTTGGAGCGAGGACGAGATCCTGCGCCTT
>USOF01000011.1 GCA_900556285.1 uncultured Collinsella sp.
GGTCATTGCCTCGCGCGATGACCTGGCCGACTACATTGAGCATCCCGAGCAGAGCCCCTTGCGCGAAGGCTGGCGCTTTGAGCTTGTGGGCTCGCGCCTGGACGATCTGCTCTCGGGCAACATGGGGTTGACGGTCAAAGATGGCAAAATTGAATTGCTGTAAGGAAGCCTAGCCGCTTGAGTGGGTAGAATGCCTCCAACGTGTAACTCGATTCGGAGGAATTCGCATGCCTTATTACTATGGATACGGCTTTGGCATCGACCCGCTGTACCTGCTGGTTGTTCTTGTCTGCACGGTGATTGGTCTTGCCGCACAGAACTATATCAACTCGACGTACAAAACCTGGTCCAAGGTTCGCTCGGACGGCGACACGGGCGCCACGGTCGCTCGCCGCATGCTCGACGCCAACGGCTGCAACGCCGTGGGTATCAAGGGTGTCGCCGGCGAGCTCACCGACCATTACAACCCGCAGGACAATAACCTGTATCTCTCGGATGCCAACCGTTCGGGCGGGTCGGTCGCAAGCGTTGCCGTCGCCTGCCACGAGGCGGGCCATGCCGCCCAGCGTCAAAGCGGTTACGCCATGATGAAGGTTCGCACCGCCCTCGTGCCGGTCGTCAACTTTACCCAGAACACCTGGACCATCGTGTTGCTCTTGGGCCTGTTTATGAACATTGCCGGGCTCACATCCCTCGCGTTGATCTTCTTCTCGTTTAGTGTACTGTTCCAACTCGTTACGCTGCCTGTCGAGATTGACGCCAGCCGACGCGCCGTGGCGTACATCGAGCAGTCGGGTATGAGTTCCAAGCAGGTCAACGGTGCCAAGAAGGTACTGACGGCCGCCGCGCTTACCTATGTTGCCGCTGCGCTCACCTCGATTATTCAGCTGCTCTATCTTATGGCTCGCTACAACAGAAACTCCAACCGATAAGAACTTGGGCTGACAGGCGCCGCGGGGATTTGTGTCCCCGCGGCGCTGTACTATGTGTGGGACTTGAATTTGCACAGGGCTGGAGCCCGTGTGCACGATGACGAAAGGAGGCTGCGTGGCAGGCTGGAATCTAACCGGCAATAGCGTTTCTGCCGAGTTCGACGGTTCGGACGAGCAGGAACGCAAAGAGCTCAGCGTGAGCCAGGCGGTGGAGATCGCCGCTGGCGCGCTCGATGCGATTCCGCAGCTGAGCGTCCTGGGCGAGGTCACCGGCTTTCGTGGCCCCAATGCCCGAAGCGGCCACTGCTACTTCCAGATCAAGGACGACTCGGCTGCCGTCGATTGCATCATCTGGAAGGGTGCCTATCTTAAGCGCACCTTCGACTTGCGCGACGGTATGCAGGTGAGCTTTAAGGGCAGCTTCAATCTCTATAAGCCCACGGGTCGCATGAGCTTTGTCGCCCGTTCGTTCTCGCTGGCGGGGGAGGGCCTGCTGCGTCAGCAGGTGGCACAGCTGGCCGAAAAGCTACGTCGCGAGGGCTTGATGGATGAGTCCCGCAAGCGTCGTATTCCGGTGTTTTGCTCGCGCGTGGCGGTCGTCACCTCGCTTTCCGGCGCCGTGATCGACGACGTCAAGCGTACGCTGCGCCGTCGCAACCCACTTGTCGAGCTCGTTTGCGTGGGCGCCAAGGTCCAAGGCGAGGGTGCGCCTGCCGAGCTCATTGAGGGCTTGCGCCGCGCCGCTTCCATTACGCCGGCGCCCGACTGTATTTTGCTGGTGCGCGGCGGCGGCTCCTTTGAGGACCTCATGACCTTTAATGACGAGGAGCTTGCCCGCGCGGTGGCGGCTTGTCCTGTGCCCGTGGTGACCGGCATTGGCCATGAGCCTGACACCTCGATTTGCGACATGGTGAGCGACCGACGCGCCTCTACGCCCACGGCGGCGGCAGAATCGGTGGCGCCGGCTATGACGGGGTTGGCCGATGTGCTCGAGGCGCGCCATCAGCGTCTGGGTGCCGCGATGGCATCGATGATTGGGTCGGCCCAGGTCGACCTGGAGATGCTCGACCAGCGCGGTCGCCGTGCCTGGGATACCTATACGGCTCGCTTGGGCGATGCGCTCGATGCGGCTGCGTGTCGCCCGTGCCTGAACGATCCAACGTTTATGGTTGAGCGTCGCGAGTCGGAGCTTGCCCTGACCGCTGACCGCCTGTCGGGCGCCATTGCGCGCTCGGTCGGGGCGTTCCGTTCGAGTTTCGAGCGCCTGCCCGAGCACTTGGTCGCAAGCACCTCGGGGCTCGATGGCAAGCACCATGCGCTCACGCTCGCGAGCTCCCGTCTGGAGCAACAGGGGCGCACGATGTTGAGCAAGCCTGCGTCTGACTTAGGCCGTGCAGCGGCCTCGCTCGACGCCCTGTCGCCGCTCAAGGTGCTCGCCCGTGGTTACTCCATCGCGTACAGCGATGACGGCGTGGCTACGAGTGCTAAGACGTTTAAGCCTGGTGACGCTATCCGCGTGCGCATGGCGGACGGCAACGTGGCGGCAACCGTCGATGCGGTTGAGTAGGCCGCGTTTCACAGTGACAGACCTTTAGGAAAGGAAACAGATATGGCAGAGAAGACCCCGGTCGAGCAGCTTACGTACAAGCAGGCCTCGCAGGAGCTGGAGCTCATCATCCGCAGCTTGGAGTCGGGCGACATGGAGCTCGAGGAGTCGCTCGAGAGCTACACCCGCGGCGTCGAGCTTCTTAAGAGCCTGCGTACCCGCCTGACTGATGCCGAGCAGAAGGTCTCGGTGCTCCTTAAGGACGTCGACGGCAACGACGTGCTCGCCGACGGCGAAGCCGCCAACACCGACGACAACCTCTCGTTCTAACCATCTCGCAGTCCACTTTGGGGTAGTCTTTTTGGGACGGGGCTTTTTTGACTACCTCTTGTCGGCTGCCTCGCCGAGCACTTGCGTTTGCGAAAAAGTAGTCAAAAAAGCCCCGTCGCAAAAAGACTACCCTGGTGGCTTGGCCATTGGAGGTGAATGTTGCTTGCCTTTTGGCGTGTTAGGTGAGTTGAGGCGCTATCGCTGGTCGATTTCACCGGGTTCAACCATTATTTCTAGCGTGTGTAAATATTCATCTTGATTGTCAGATATGTATTCGCTTACATACCAGAATTCTAGAAGAGGCCCTGCGGCAATGAGATGATTCTTGTCCATGAATTCATTCATTTCCCTCCATATTGTCGGCGTTATTTCTGCAGGCCCGGTGGTTGTCCTGTAAAGATAGTCGCCTTCTGGGAAAATCTCGCACCCTTTATCGTCGATTGATCCGAGTGAAAGCAGCGTCTTCTCTGCTACCAGGCAACCGTCGGCACTTCTGCGCGATGGGTCAAGGATGAAGCATGGAACCGTGTGTATCGAATCGATTTCCATCCCGAGTTCTTTCATGCGCTTAATGGTGGCGTAGGGAATTATGTCGCCGCTTAGCTCATCCTCGCTTACGATGACATATCCTCGGGGTCCCTTATGAACCACCCTCGACTGTTTTTCCTCGCGTGCTCTTAACGACATGGATATGTTCTGCATGCAATGCTCGATCTTTCGGCGCCGTTGCGATAGTTTTGCTATGGCTGCGTCGATGCTATCAAGTTCGTTGCTGAACAGTTCAAAGCTCGTTTCGAGTGAATGGTTATCTAGGAAAGATCTGATTTCGCTAAGCGTGTAGTTCATATTGAGCATTGACATGATGATGTTGAGTCTGCCGAAATCGTCCTTCCTGTATTCACGGTAGGCATTCGCCCCGCGCTTTGGGGCAACTAAACCAATTGCCTCGTAATAGCGAAGAGTGTCTGCGCTTACGCCGTAGAGGCCGGCCGTCTGCTTGATATTAAGGGAAAACTCGCGTTCCATGTCACACCTTCCGACTGCCCTAGGGCCACTCAAAACCTTGGAGCTATTCTAATGTTTGTTACTCCGTCATTGTCGGGCAAGCGGTCGTTTTGACGAGGTGAACGGTCTTAAGCGCTTGGTATCCAGCTGGTATTCCATCGAAACACGTCGTTGACCTTTGACTTTCTCCAAATTCTAAGATGGTTTCAAGCCAGCTAGCTTAAATCATATCGATCTAGCATCGATCTAGCATCTTAATTGTGAGGAAGGACAAGCAATGAAGGTCAAGACTAGGACGGGTATAGTTTCGGGCAAGACGCTCGAAAACGGGGTTGAAGCTTTTTTGGGCATTCCCTATGCAAAGCAGCCGGTAGGTGATCTTCGTTGGCGTGCCCCTGAGCGCCTTGATGATTCCGATGAGGAAATTGAATGCGTGGAATTCGGGCATTCTGCCAGGCAATTTATCGATGAAGTTGAACTCGCTTCGCTTCATGAGCAAGGGGAGGATTGCCTGAGCCTTAACGTGTGGGTCAGGGGACACGCACGCAAGAACCTTCCTGTCATGGTATATATCCATGGTGGTGCCTACTTCTCAGGTGGATCTGCCGACCCGCTATATAACGGCTCCAATTTTGCGGCAGCGAAGGATGTCGTTATTGTTTCGATTAACTACCGTCTGAACTTGTTTGGGTCGCTGCTGCTCGATTGCCTGCCGGGCGGAGAGGACTACAAAGACGCCGGCTATCTTGCCATTCTTGATCAAATCCGTGCGCTCGAGTGGGTGCATGAGAATATTTCGGCCTTCGGCGGTGACCCCAATTGTGTCACGCTTTTCGGTGAGTCGGCAGGCTCTTCCAGCCAGGCTCTTCTTTCTATATTGCCAGAGGCAAATAAGTATTTCCAACGTGCGATTTTGGAGTCCGGCCCTATCCAGCTTTATAAGACCCGCGAGCGCGGCGAGAACTTTGCTCGGGAGTTCGCCGAAATCATGGGATGCAAAACCGCCCAAGAGCTCTTAGCGAAGTCGGCAGACGAGCTCATTGAGGGCATGCAGGTGTGGTGCGATCGTCATACCTACGAAGTGTCGCTAATTTTCTCGCCGGTTTGCGACGGGTCTTTTCTTCCCAAGAAGCCGATGAAGGCCTGGGCGGAGGGCGCAGCCAAGGATATCGATATCATGATTGGATGTACCGAGGACGAGTTTACTTATTTCCATTTCTATTTCGATGACCTTCCCGGATTCTGGCACGGCCAATTCCCGATTCATTTTGATGATCAGATTGATATCGATTACTGGGAGCAAGCATATCGAAAGGCATGGCCTGAGCGCGATTTTGCCGAGAATTACACCAATTTTATGAACTCAACCGGTTTCTTTGTCGGCACCGACCTTATGGCTGAAGAGCAGTCGGCGTTTAAGCCCGTGTACAACTATTTGTTCCGTTATAAATCTCGTGTCGAGGGAATGGGTTCTTGCCACGCAATCGAGGTGCCGTTCGTTTTCAAGAATCTTGATACCGCGAGTGGTCTGATGTTTACGGGTGACAATCCTCCAGCGCATCTCGCGGATGAAATGAACGATGCGTGGTTCAGCTTTGCGAAGACGGGCAAACCGTTTGTTGAGGGCAAGGCACCATGGGACCCCTATACCGCTGAGAACCACATTCATATGGTAATTGACGAAAACGAGTGGAAGCCGGTGCATTCGCTGCATGCCAAAGAAGATTCGGTGTTCCGTCCTATGTACGAGGTGCTACTCAACGATTAGTGAAAGAAGCCGCAATGGAGTGGGCTAATTAGCCCCATTGAATTCAGCTTGAACTATCCCTGCGTAAGGAGAAAGAAATGGCTCAAGAAGAAAAGCTATCGGGTTATCGGTGGATGATCTTATTCGTAGTTTGCCTCATTTGCTTCATGGCAAACTTCATGCAATATCAGGTTTCAGCATGGGGTGTCGTCGTGATGACGACTCTCGGCATCGATGCCGGTGGGCTTACCAATCTCATGTTGATGCCGATGCTCACCGCTGTGTTTTTGTCGATTCCTGCAGGATCTCTTGCTGATCGCTACGGCGTTAAGCTTGTCGTGTCAATTGGCATGGTGCTTTCTGCTGTAGGCGGCTTTCTGCGTTATTTCATGATTAATGACTTTACCGTGCAGATCGTTTCGATGTTTATGATCGGCTTTGGCATTGCGGCGCTCAATGCCAATCTGGCAAAGGTGCTGGGTTCCTGGTTTAAACAGCAGACCTCCCTTGCCGTGGGAGTTTTCTATGCTGCTTCATGTGTGTCCATCGTGATAGCCCAGGCATTCAGCACTTATTTTCCTACGCTTGACGTGTCTTATCTGGTCGCTGCTATTGCCGAAGCTGTAACTGCTGCGCTGTGGATCTTCTTTATGAGGAACGTCCCGGAGGGCGAGCCCATGCCCGAGCCCGAGCCGGTTATGAAGTACATTAAGATTGCCGCTAAGTCGCGCGGCGTTTGGTGCATTGCCTTGGCTTATGGTCTTACCCTCGCTTCAACCACGGCATATTGCGCAATTCTGCCGTCTGCGCTTGAGCTCGTTCGCGGCGTTGATACTGCCACCGCTGGATCTATGGCAGCAATTATTACAGTTGGTAGCTTCTTTGCTTGTTTTGCGGGACCGGCTGCCGTCCTCAAGCTCGGTAAGAATAAACCGTTTCTCATTGTAACCACGGTGATTGCCGCCGTTGTAATGGTTGCAAACTGGTTTTTGCCGCTTGGCACTGTCATGTGGGTTGCTCTCGTCCTCAATGGTTTTATGACCGCTCTTTCTGGCCCCATTATTCAGGCAATGACTCCTGATCTTCCTGAGATTGGCGCGAAATATGCCGGTAGCGCTGGTGGAATAATCGGTACTGTCGGCCTTC
Source organism: uncultured Collinsella sp. (assembly GCA_900556285.1). GTDB lineage: Bacteria > Actinomycetota > Coriobacteriia > Coriobacteriales > Coriobacteriaceae > Collinsella. The sequence goes on from USOF01000011.1 coordinate 6,707, forward strand.
TCTGCTCCTATTTTGTTCCCGTTATTGTTTCGTCTATTTCTGGTGACAATTGGACGTTGAACTTTACGATCGAATCGATTCTTTTCCTTGCGAGCGTTTTGCCTATTGCGATGTTGCCCGAGACTGGTGCGGCGGCAAAAGCCGAGATGCCTGAGACTTCTGAATTATAATTAATCGGTGTTTTGCCTGGTCGCGACCTCCAGTTGATATGGGGGTCGCGACCATTTTTAATGTGAGGTTGGTGCAATGGATGGTGAAGCGTGCGAAGTTGCGCACAAAGTTGAGCAAAAGCGGGCTTCGAGTGGTTACCGCTGGTTAATATTGCTGTTGACGTGTGGTCTCTGTTTTTTGGGCAACTTCATGCAGTATCAGGTCGCTGCCTATGCTACGGTCATCATGCCTCAGATGAATATCGACCCTGTCGGATTCTCATCTCTCTTTCTGGCGCCAATGCTTGCGGCGGTTTTCTTTAGTCTCCCGTTCGGATCACTTGGAGATAGGCTTGGGCCCAAAGTAGTGATACTTGGCGGGTTCTGTGTTTCTTTAGTCGGCGGCGCTATCAGAATTTTCACCCTATCGAACTATCCTGCTCAACTTGTCTCGATGTTTTGCATCGGCGTGGGGATGGCGGCATTGACTGCCAATAATGCAAAGACGCTTGGACTTTGGTTTGCAGATAAGACGGATGTTGCGATGGGCATTTACTATGCGGCGACTTGCTTTGGCATTGCGGCGGCGCAAGCGGCATCGGCGTTTATGTCTTCCGTGCTAATGGGCTATACAGTTGCAGAAGCGTTGTTGGTCGTTCTGACTATCTTCTGGGGTTTATTTGGTAAGAACGTACAGCATGACTCACTTATTCCTGATGGCGTTGAGCACGACCAAGCCCTTCTGACTGCTTTTCGTTCGCGTAACGTTTGGCTTTGCGCGATTTGCGCCGCTTTCTCACTTGCCGCCACGACCGCCTTTTCCGGTGTGCTACCTCAGGCTCTTGAGCTTGTGCGAGGCACCGATGCTTCGACGGCCGGCGAAATGGCGGCGCTGACAACCGCTGCTGGGATTATCGGCTGCTTGATTGCTCCGATACTTTACGGTAAATGCCGCCTTGCGCGACCGTATCTTGTGATTGTCGGGCTTCTTGGCTCTATTTCAATTGCAGTTGCGTGGTTTGCCTCGGGCTTGAAGTCCATGGGGGTATTGCTTGCAGTGTGCGGCATCGTTACGAGCATGATGGGTCCAGTTGTTCAAGCTCTGCCAGTTTCATTTGCAGAAATCGGCACTCGTTATGCGGGCAGCGCTGGCGGCATTATGGCCGAAGTTAGCCTTTTGGGTTCTTATATGCTTCCTATTGGGATTGCGGCTATTTCCGGTTCAGATTACGACAAACAAATGATGCTTATTGCTCTGCTTTACGGTCTATCTGTCCTTCCGGTATTGATCATTCCTGAGGTCAAGGCTTCTAAATAGATGCGAGCGTATGGATGGAGCTCTCTGGCCATTGCGATTGCAGAGGAATAGAATTCGCTCAATTGGGATCTTTGAAGTGGGCTAAACTGTCTTGGTGTTTCACTGAACAACACGACTTTTTGCGTTGTCACTAGAAAGGAACCAGCTATGTGTGATTGCATCTTCTGCAAAATCGCCAACCACGAGATACCCTCGACCGTTGTCTATGAGGACGACCAGGTCATCGCGTTCGACGACCTTAATCCCCAGGCGCCGGTCCACACGCTCGTGATTCCCAAGAAGCACTACAGCGACATCGCCGACAACGTGCCTGCCGAGACCATGGGCGCCATGGCTCACGCCATCCAGGAGGTCGCCAAGGCCAAGGGCCTGGAGGACGGTTTCCGCGTCATCTCCAACAAGGGCGTCAACGCCGGCCAGACCGTCATGCACTTCCACATGCACGTCCTCGGCGGCAAGAACCTGGGCGAGAACCTCATCTGAGGGCGCGCAGTCCGTCGCCTTGGCTGCCTTTGGAGTAATCTATGCAGCTTTCTCAACTCGAATACCTTCAAACAGTAGCGAGCTATGGCGGCGTGCGCAAGGCTGCTCGCGCCGTCCATGTGAGTCCACAGGCCGTTTCGTCGGCAATTAAGAAGTTGGAATCTGAGTATCAGATTGCTTTGCTCGATCGATCGACGGGGGAGGCTGCTTTGTCTCCTGCGGGCCGGGAGTTTGCGCGTCGTGCACGCATGGTCTTGGCACAAGTCGATGATCTCAAAAAGTACGCTCAATCGATGGGCGACGGCGTTTCGCCCGACGGCCATTTTCGTCTTTACGCCCCCTGCCTTCACGGACGGGGGCTCCTTTTTTCTGAAAACTGGTACGACTCGTTTGAAAGCTTGCATCCTCAGATTCACCTCGATGTGTGGCATCAGCCAACGGCTACATGCTTCGAGTCGCTCATGCTTGGGATTTCGGATGCAGCCATCTCATTTGAGGAACCACGGGGCAGCGCCCTTTCTTCGAAGTACTTGGGCGAAAAGGAGCTCAAGGTTCTTTCGTGCCCGGCGGGTCATCAATCTGTGGAAGCTATGACTATTCGTGAGCTACTGGGCGGCAGGCTCGCTGTTCCAATTAATTTGTCACCCTGTCTCAATGCAATTAACCAATGTCCCGAAGCCCAGCTCGTTAATTTCCGTTTCCGTGATGTCGAATACGGAAGCAGGGCTCAGATTGAGTTTCTTCAAGCTGGGGGATTGATATTGAGTTTATCTGGCTCTTCTCTCGCATCGGATGGATCAGAAGTGAGCGAGTGCTCCATTGAAGGATCGCGTGACGTAACCTTGCCTATCTACTTTTGCTATCGGCAAAATGCGTGGACTGATCGACACCAGACGGTTTTCCTTCATCTATTGCGCCATCTCGCTTCGTGAGACTATTTGACATCGCGTCGTCAAGTGAATATTGACGCTTCGTAACGCATGGTTGACGGCTTTGCTCTCATACTTTTTCAAGATTTCGGTTTGGATTATCGACTCTTGGAGGGCGAAGCATGAAAAAACGTATTGTTTTGCTTTATATGACGTTCGTTTTCCTGTCGAACTTCAGCACCATCTTGTATTTTCTGACGGTTTACCTTGAGTTTGTTGGTTTCTCGATGCTGGCGATTTCCAGCATGATGATTACATACCAAGTGAGCAAGTTCATTCTTGAGGTTCCTACTGGTTATATTGCTGACAGGTTTGGACGAAAGGCAAGCGGCCTTGTTGGCGTCGCGGGGATGCTCGGATACTACGTCGCTCTGCTCCTTGTCCGATCTCCTTTGCTTTTAATGGGTGCGTTTGCTCTTAAAGGCTTTGCCGTTGCATGCGTGAGCGGGTCCATCGAAGCGATTTTTATTGACAGCGTCTCTCGGGACCATCTCGTGAGGCTAAATGTAGTTGAACGTTTTGTCTTCTATGCGTCATACGCCCTTTCCGCTTGTGTGGGCGGTTTCATCTCGTCTGCCGGCGCGTATCTCATTGGGCTTTCGGTCGATATCATCGCAATGGTGCTGACATTGGTTGTCGTTGTCTGTATTCCTGAGGGGCGAAGCGGAGGCACTGCTGCAATACCCGTGCGTAGAATTAGCCCGAAGATGATCAAGGCCGCTATTGCGGGCAATAGCATTCTTTGCTCGGCGTTCATCATGGATTGTTCCCAAGCATTTGCTTTCGTCGCTCTGGAAGACTTTTTCTCACTGCTGCTTGCAGGTCGCGGAATGAATGCCGTCGCTTCTGGCGTGACCATTGCGGTCCAGCTCCTTGTCTCCGCCTCCATAGGGTTTTTTGTGCCCAGTGTGGTTGCTCATGTCGACAAGGGCCGTTTTGCGCGTATTTGCGGCATCGTTCGTCTTTTCTTGGCTGCTTTGTTTTTGAACCCCTTAACTCCAGCCTATTTATTGCCTGTGTTCTATGTGCTGCAGACGGTCGCTTACGCGTTGTTTGCTCCGATCAAATACTCAGTTTTTCAAAATGCTGCCGATTCATCGATGCGCTGTTCGCTGATTTCGGTTCAAAGCCAGATGGTGGCGGTGGGCGCCGTTCTTTTCTATCTGCTCAATGATGTGTTGAGTAGCGTTGTGGGTATTCGGGTTGTGTTGCTTGCTGCGCTTGGGATTTCTTCGTTGGCGTATATTCCCGCGCTGTTTCGTCTTACAAGTCAAAGGCCATGAGCATCCAGGCATCGATAACTTATATATCAACGCAATAAACCCGAGCGCGAGGGCGTTTGGGTTTATTATTGAAGCGTATGTAACCTGGCGGCGCCACACCGCCTGTTAGTAGGGAGACACATGAACGTTCTGGTCGTCAACGCAGGATCTTCGACCCTTAAGTATCAGGTCATCGATACCAAGTCCCACAAGGTGTCCGCAAAGGGCTCCTGCGAGCGCGTCTGCTTTACCGGCGGTACCTTCACCCATGCTGCCAACGGCTCCAAGAAGGTGACCGAGAACATCGAGTTCCCCGACCACAAGGTCGCCATCGAGGTCGTCCTGAAGGACCTCGAGGCCAACGGCGTCAAGATCGAGGGCATCGGCCACCGCATCGTTCAGGGCGGTTGGTACTTTGGCGATTCCTCCCTCGTCGACGAGGACGTTCTCGCCAAGATCCGCGAGGTCGCTCCGCTCGCCCCGCTGCACAACAACCCCGAGGCTAACGTTATCGAGTTCTGCCTCGAACAGTATCCCGACCTGCCCAACGTCACGGTCTACGACACCGCTTTCCACTTCAACATGCCCGAGGTCGCCAAGACCTACGCCCTGCCCAAGGACGTTTGCGACAAGCTGCACATTCGTAAGTACGGCGCTCACGGCACCAGCTATCGCTACATCTCCAAGAAGGTTGCCGAGATGACCAACGGCGAGGCCCGCAAGGTCGTCGTGTGCCACATCGGCTCCGGCGCCTCCCTGTGCGCCATCGAGGACGGCAAGTGCATGGACACCACCATGGGCCTTACCCCGCTCGACGGCGTCATGATGGGCACCCGTTGCGGTTCCATCGACCCGGCTACCGTGTGCTATCTGCAGCGCGAGGGTGGTTACACCTTCGACGAGGTTGACGAGATGATGAACAAGAAGTCTGGCCTTATGGCTGTGACCGGCGGCAAGACCAACGACTGCCGTAACGTCGAGGAGCTCGCCGCTGCCGGCGACCCCGAGGCCCAGCTCGCCTTCGACATGTTCGTCTACAAGATTGCCGCCAAGGCCGCCGAGATGGCAACCTCCATGTGCGGCATGGATACGCTCGTCTTTACCGCCGGCATCGGCGAGCACGCTCCGGCTGTCCGCGCCGGTGTGGCCGACCGTCTGGCCTTTATGGGCGTCAAGATGGACCACGCTCGCAACGCCTTGCGCGGCGACGGCGCTTGGTGCCTGTCCGCTAAGGATTCCAAGGTCAAGATCTTCGTCATCCCCACGGACGAGGAGTTCATGATCGCTTCCGACGTCGAGCGCATCGTCAACGGCAAGTAATTGATGCAAGGGGAGGGGACTGGATGGCCTTGTGCCGCTCAGCCCCCTTTTATGCGCTTTGAGCGAAGAGTTTAATAGAGAATTATTGAACTCTGATAACTTCTTATTAAGGATACGGCCGCCTTATAGGTTTGCCGACCGTACTGTAATCACGAAGGAGTCTCATGAACGTACTTGTTGTCAACGCCGGCAGCTCGAGCCTTAAATATCAGCTTTTGGACACCGATACCCGCGAGGTTTTCGCTAAAGGCAACTGCGAGCGTATCGGCTCGGAGATGGGCATCTTTGGCCATTCCGAGAACGGTGGCGCCAAGCAGACCGAGGAGATTCCTTTCCCCGACCACCGCTCGGCTATCGCGCGCGTGCTCGAGGAGCTCGAGAAGACCGACTTTACGATTGATGGCATCGGCCACCGTATCGTTCAGGGCGGCGCGCTCTTCAGCGAGTCCGTTCTCGTTGACGAAAAGGTCATCGAGGGCATCGAAAGCCTCATCCCGCTTGCACCGCTGCACAACAGCGCACATGTACAGGGCATTCGTGCCTGCATGAGCGTTTTCGGCAAGGAAGTCCCGGAAGTTGTCGTGTTCGATACGGCTTTCCATTCCACCATGCCGCAGAAGGCTTACATGTTCGCTGTGCCGTATGAGTACTATGAGAAGTACAAGATCCGCCGCTATGGCTTCCACGGCACCTCCCACCGCTATGTCAGCCACCGCGTTGCAGAGCTCATGGGCAAGGACATCAAGGATCTGAAGCTTATCACCTGCCACATCGGCAACGGTTCCTCCATCACCGCCATCAAGAACGGCAAGGTCATCGACACCAGCATGGGTCTCACCCCGCTTGACGGCTTCATGATGGGTACCCGTACCGGCACGCTTGATCCGTCC
>USOF01000012.1 GCA_900556285.1 uncultured Collinsella sp.
TCGGCAGCGTCAGATGTGTATAAGAGACAGACCTCGGGAGGTGCGATGGTCGTACTTTTGGCGACTGCTTTGATATAGAGGGAGTCGACCGTGGCGTCGCCCGTGCCGATGGCTTGGCCTGCCTCGTAGATGCCGTCACGGAGCTTGCGATAGTCAATGACCTTGCCGCCTTCGGGCGTCTGGATGGCGGCGTTCTCAATCTTGATGGTGCCGATTGTCTTGCCGTCAGCGCTCATGGCGCGGGCAAAGATTGCCGCTGTATCTCCTTCGGCCGTTACCTTGCTGCGGATGATCGAAATGGCTGCGGGTGTGACGCCCTCGCTGGTCTGGGCGATGATGCCGATGTTCTCGCCTTGGGGTTCGCGCCTCGTCTCGCCATCTTGGTTTTCGCTGTAGGGGATGGGGCCGTCGCCGCTCTCGACATAGCGGGCTATGGCCTTGACAACGGAGTCGCTGATGTAGATGTGGCCGCCCTTCTCGTTGGGTCGATCGTTTCTGGTGGAGAATGCAGCCGAAACCTCGCCTTCCGCAAACGCGTCCACGGTGGAGCCGTTCTTGACGACGATGTCGTCCTGGTAGGTGAAGAGGGCGTTGGCGCCACCGTATCTGCCTTTACTTGCACGGACCGTCACGTTTGCATGATCGAGGGTGATGCCCTTGTGGGCATAGACGCCATATTCAACACCGTTTACGTTGAGGGAGGCGTTTGTGGCTGCGAGGCTGCCCTTGGCCTCGACGGCAGCGTCTTTCTCGGAGCTTGCCTTGACCTGGCTGCCGTCCGAGATGTTGATATTGCCGCCGCTCCAAAGGGCCTCACCATCGGCTGAGCTTGCCTCGACCGTCCCGCCACCCTTGATGGTGAGGTTCTTGTCGGCTCCAATACCCTTGTCCTTGGTAGCCCTGGCGGTGACGGCTCCGCTGTCGTCAATCGTGATATTGCCGTTTGCCCTGATGCCATCCGATGCACCCGTGGCGTTGACGTTGCCCGAACCTTTGATAGCGAGATCACCTCCGGCATTGATGGCATCAAACCCAGTGCTCGTGGCGTTGACGGATCCGGCTCCGTCGATGTTGATATTACCCGTGGAGAGGATAGCGTCCTCAGTAGATGTCACGCTGAGCGTGCCGCCCTCGTCGCCTTGGATATTGAGCTCGGCATTCTCGTTAGTGCCATGAGAAACGTTGATGCTTTCGATCCATTCGGCAGTGACGATGTTGGTCCCCGAGTAATTCACGTTGAGCTTGCCTGCGGCCTGGATCTCGCCGCCGTTATAGTTGTTGAGCTTCAAGTCGTCGGCGCCGTCCCACGACCAGGTACCGGCCTCGTCGCTCGCCGCGGTGTTGTACTTGTTGCCGCCGACCTTGACCCATTCCGCTGCGAGCGAGACGCTCGGCATGAGCAGCGAGCTCACCGTGAGCGCGCACACGGCGCCCGCGACGATGCGGCGCGTCACGCGGCGCCAGCTGCCGTGTGCGAGCAGCGTGCGACGGCACACGTCGGGCTCGACAAAATGGCTCCAGAGGTTTTGTCATTGCGCTTGGGGGTCGTGAACAAGGCGGCCATGGTTACTCCCATCCTCATAGGGCCTATGCGATTAAGCCCAGCATATCTGCAGGATGTAGCCGGCGGTAGTGCCGTTTGGAGGGCAAAATGTCCAAAACTTGGGAAGCAAAACATCGCGCGTCTGTGCGTTGCCTGGCTTTAAAAGAAAAGCGCGGAGCCGCTCGATGCGACTCCGCGCTTTGGTGTTCTGTTTTAGCAGACTATGCCGTTACGCTACGAAGAAGTAGACGAGGAAGGCAAGGGCTGCGATCCACATGAGCGGCTTGATCTTGGAGGCCTCGCCCTTAAAGAGCGCGACGATCACGTAGGCGATAAAGCCCAGGCCAATGCCGGCAGAGATGGAGTAGGTGAAGGGCACGCCGGCGACAATCATGAACGCCGGGAAACCCTGCGACACGTCGGACCAGTCGATCTCGGAGGCCTCGCTCATCATGAGGTAGCCGACGTAGACCAGAGCACCGCAGGTGGCGGCGCTGGAAACGATGGTGACGATGGGGGAGAAGAACGCGGCGAGAATGAACAACACGCCGGTGGTGACGGAGGTGAGGCCCGTGCGGCCACCGTCGGCAGCGCCAGAGGTGGACTCGACGAAGGTGGTGATGGAGGAGACGCCCATGAAACCGCCCACAGCAGCGGCGGCGGAGTCGACGATCAGGATCTCCTTGATATCCTCGACGTTGCCGTCGTCGGTGAGGAACTCGCCCTGCTTGGCCACGGCCATCGCGGTGCCCATGGTGTCGAAGAAGTCGCTCATGAGCAGCGAGAACGAGATGACGAGGAGCGTGGGGTCGGTAAGGACCTTGACGATGGCGGGCACGCCGCCGGCGTCGGCGATGGGGCCACCGATGCTCGAGAAGTCGAGCGGGGCGATGATACCGGTCGGAGCCTGGGTCACACCTAGGGGGATACCGGCGATGACGGCGACGACGATGCCGATGAGCAGCGAGCCGGGGACGTTGCGGCAGGCGAGAGCGACTGTCACCAGGATGGAGATGATGCCGACGATGAAGGTGGGGGAGGTGATGTCGCCCAGACCGACGAGCGTACCGGTGCCAGCGGTGATAATGCCGGCATCGCACAGGCCAATCATGGCGATGAACAGGCCCAGGCCCACCGAGATGGCGTGACGCAGGACAACCGGGATGGCGTCCATGATGGCCTCGCGCAGGCCACAAAGCACGAGCAGCAAGATGACGATACCCTCGAGGAAGATGACGCTCATGGCCACGTGCCAGTCACCGCCGCAGACGGTGGTGGTGATTTCAGCGATCATCGCGTTGACGCCTAAGCCCGACGCGCAGGCGAGCGGGCGGTTAGCGAAGATGCCCATGCAGATGGTCATGATGCCGGCGCCCAGGCAGGTGGCGCAGGCGAGCGCTCCCGCATCGATGCCGGCGCCCGAGAGCACCGCGGGGTTGACGGCGATGATGTAGGCCATCGCCAGGAATGTTGTCAGTCCAGCGCGGAGTTCGGTCCCGATTGTGGACTTGCGCTCACTGACGTGAAATAGTTCGTCCATGCATACCCTTTCCTTGTTCGGCCCCGAGTTTAGGCCGATTGACACGAACTCACCCACTATATCGCCTTTGTGAAGTTGGTGTTCCTCGCATGTTGATGTTCGGCGGTTTGTAACGGACGGGCGGTATCTTTCGCATGAAATTGTGTAGGTACCGTATACTTAAGCGGTTACAACGACCCCTATGGAGGAACGTATGATTAAAGAGCTTTGCCACGACGAGGCTATCCTGTCCCAGCGTTGCGAGGTTGCGACTGTCGAGGACGAGTCGGTTGCTCAGGACCTGATCGATACCATCAAGTCGCTCGACGATGCCGGCTGCTTGGCCGCTAACCAGATTGGCGTTACCAAGAAGGTTTGCGTCTACCTGGACGATGCCGGCGAGCCCCACGTGCTCTACAACCCCCGTCTGGTGTTTGGCCTGGGCGCCAGCAAGATGGAGGAGAGCTGCCTGACGCACGAGGAGGTCACCAAGTCCACGCGCTATATCAAGTGCAAGGTCGCTTATGACGTGATCGTCGACGGCAAGATGCGCGAGCGCAAGCAGGACTTTGTGGGCTTCGAGGCGCAGATGATTCAACACATGATTGACCACTGTCTAGGAAAGTTGGTCTAAGGGGACCAAAGCACCGCACTTCGTCTCTTTTGGTCCGGGCGTGACATTGTTGTCATGTCCGGGCTTTTGTGTTTAGCGCGTTTTTGTTTGGTGACAATAACCTTAGCAGGAACGTAAAGCTAGGAGGCGCTATGTGTACGAGCATTCGATTTACCGATAATTCTGGCCACATGTATCTAGGCCGCAACCTCGACTGGAGCTTTGACTACGGCCAACAGGTTCGCGTGATGCCGCGCGGGTTCCACATTCCGTATTCGTTTATCGACGATGCGTCGGCGGCGCACGCGGTAATCGGCATGTGCATCGATTACGAGAACTACCCTATGTTTTTCGACTGCGGTAACGATGCGGGTCTGGCTGTGGCGGGGCTCAACTTCCCCGGCTATGCCGAGTATGCCGATGGCCCTGTCGACGGCAAGAACAATATCGCGGCCTATGAGTTTCCCCTGTGGGTGGCAGCGACGTTCTCGACGGTCGATGAGGTCGAGGCCGCGCTGCGCGACACGGTGATTGTCGCCAAATCTGCCGGAGAGGGGCTGGGCGTGTCACTGCTCCATTGGATTATCGGCGACAGCCAACGCAGCATCGTGGTCGAGATGATGGCTGACGGCCTGCATGTATACGACAATCCGGTCGACACCCTTGCCAATCAGCCGACTTTCCCGTGGCACATGGAAAACCTGCGCACCTATATCACGGCCACAAGCGATTTTCCGCAGACGGCGACATGGCGTGGCGCCGAGCTTAAGCCCTATGGAGCCGGTGCCGGCATGCGCGGCATTCCGGGCGATTGCTATTCGCCGAGCCGTTTTGTAAAGGCGGCGTACCTCAATGCCAATTACCCACAAAAGGAGAGCGAGACCGAAAACGTCGTTCGCATGTTCCGCTCGCTCGAGGGCGTGGTGATGATCGAGGGAGCGTCCAGGATGGGCGATGGCAAGTTCGAGAAGACTATCTACACCGGATGCTTTAGCGCGCGCACGGGCAATTATTACTACGCGATGTATGGGGATCCGTCGATTCGCTACGTGAGCCTGATGGATGCCGAGGGCGCGAGCCCCGATAGACTCGTGGTTCCCGAGCCGCGTCGTTCGTAGCCGATAGCTTTACCGCAATGCAAAGCGGCCCTGCATCTCCCGTGAGGTGCAGGGCCGCTGTCGTTGATTTGTGACGTCGCTAGAAGTTGGCGTCGTTGAGTTGTTCGTTCTCAAGGCCGTCGAGCTGTTGCTGTTCGGGCGTATCGGCGACGCTCTCGAGCAACTCGGTGGGATCGACGTTCATGTCCTTACCGGCTTCGTTGCCGTTGACCAAGTCGTCCGAGAAGATGTCGACTTCCATTTCCTCGGCCTCTTCGATCTGAACCTCGAGCGGCACCTGGGTGCGCACGAGCTTAACGGCCGGGCGCATGCGGGCAAACAGCGGCACGTACTCGATGATGATGGCCGAGTTCTCGAGACCGTACCAGCGTGCCGGGCTTCCGCAGGCGCGGCGGACGGCGTACTTGATGGCCATCACGCGGTGGTCATTGCGGTTGATGTCCGTTTCGGGGGCAAGCATCTTGCGCAGCATGCAAAAGCGGAAGTCACCCACGTTGCCGCGTGTCTCGTAGATGGAGTAGGTGTGATGTTGCGGCGGCAGCTCGCCCGATGCCATCAAGTCGCCGACGATCTGACGCAGATAAGCGTTGACGCGCTGGTTGACTTTAAAGCCCAGGTCCAGGCGAACGCGGAAGAGGAAGTCCGTGCCAAAGGTCTCGACGGAATACTCGTGCGTATAGGGCTCATCGGTAACGTGCACGTTAATGAACCAATATGCCTTGGCGCGCTTGGGATGCTTATCCAGGATGGAATAGAGCACGTCGCGGTCGAGCGTGAGCGGGTCGGGGCTGTTGGTGAGAAATACCAGATTGTCGGCGAGCACGGGATAGGTCTCGTCGTTGCGCAGGCGGTTGAGCTGATCGATGTACTTGGAGACGGGCAACAGAATCGTCTGCGTGCGCTCGATGGCGGTGCCACGGCGCCACACGTACATAAGGCCAAACAGCAGTGCGGCCAGGAAGATCATCACATAGCCGCCGTCAAAGAACATGGTGAGGCACGAGGCAAAGAAGCACAGCTCAATGGCACCGAAGAGCAGGGCGAAGACGCAGGCGCCCAGCTTGTGCTTGAGAATGCCAGCGATATAGCTCGTCAAAAGCGTCGTGGTCATGAGCATGGTCACGGTAATGGCGAGGCCGTAGGCGCTCTCCATGCGCTCGGAGTTTTGGAACAGCAGCACGATGAAGATGCAGCCGACCCACATGATGTTGTTGACGAGCGGAATATAGAGCTGGCCCTTGGTGTCGCTGGGGTAGTGGATGCGCAGGTGCGGCATGAGATTGAGACGGGTTGCCTCGGATACCAGCGAGAACGAGCCGGTGATGAGCGCCTGCGAGGCGATGATGGCCGCTACGGCCGAAAGCACGATGGCAAAGGGGCGCAGGGGCTCGGGAAGCATCATATAAAACGGGTTGACGATATCCATCGCGAGCATCTGGGGGTTGGAGTTATTGGCGAGCAGCCAAGCTCCCTGACCCAGATAGTTGAGGATAAGGGCCGCCTTAACAAACGGCCAGGATGCATAGATGTTGGCCTTGCCAACGTGGCCCATGTCCGAGTAGAGGGCCTCGGCGCCGGTCGTCGACAGGAAGACAAAGCCGAGCACCATAATGCCCGAGTGGTTGATGGGCGAGAACAGGAACATGATGCCGCGGATGGGGTTGAGCGCGCGCAGGATGGACAGGTTGCCGAGCATGTTGAACAGGCCGGCGCCTGCCAGGAACAGGAACCACAACGTCATGAGCGGGCCGAACAGCTTGCCGATCGACGAGGTACCGGCGCGCTGCATGGCAAATAGGCCGCAGATAATGATGATGGTGATGATGATGACGTTGGTCTGGCCGTCGCCAAGCAGCGCGTGGCCCCACTCGATGGTACGCAGGCCCTCGATGGCTGTGGTGACCGTGACCGCGGGAGTGAGGATGCCGTCGGCGAGCAGCGCCGCGCCGCCGATCATGGCAGGTAGGATCAGCCATGGTGCCACTTTTCGCACCAGGCTAAACAGGGCAAAGATGCCGCCTTCGTTGTGGTTGTCGGCCTTCATGGCGATTACCACGTACTTGACCGTGGTCACGAGTGTCATGGTCCAGATGACGAGCGAAAGCGCGCCCAGGATCATGTCCTCGCTGACGGTACCGATGCCGCCGTTGTTGGCGACGATTGATTTCATGGTGTACATGGGGCTCGTGCCGATGTCGCCATAGACGACGCCGAGCGTTACAAGCAGCATGCCAGCGGAGAGGGGGATGGCTCCGTGCCCGCCTTGACCACGCTGGTCTTGGGGGCTTGCCTCCAGTTTGTTGTGTGCCACGTGGACTCCCTTAGACATCCGGTTATCTGTTTAGGACAGATAATCTTTATGCCGTCTTTATACATACAAGAGCAGTTTGGCACATCAGGTTATTTTAGACAATAATCCTCAGCTGGGGATTATTTATCTACGCAGGTAGCATTTCAAAGCAGGGGCTTTTAAGCACGTACTGTCTGGGCGATGCCAGCCTTGGCGTTTGCGCGTTTGCCGGCGAGTTCGCAAAAAATCGCGCCGCCGATGATAAGCGCGGCGCCCATCAGGCGGACCGGTGTTATGGCTTCGCCCAAAAGGACGGCCGAGAACACGACGGCCGAAAGCGGCTCGAGGTAGCCGACGACCGCGACGGTCTGGACGGGCAGCTTGGCGACGGCACTAAAGTAGAGCAGGCAACCGATGCCGGTGTTGACGACGCCGAGCATGACGACGGCGCGCCAATCAATACTGGCGGCGACGCCGGCGGACAGGAATGAGGGAGCGCCCTGCGTGATGAGCGTGAGGACCAGCGCGGTCACAAAGGCGGCGCTCACCTGGAGCGTGGAGTTCTCGAGGCCTTCGATGTGTGGCGCACCCTTGCTAGCGATGACCATCAGCGCATAGCAAAATGCCGAGGCGATACCGCAGACGATACCCGCAATGGGCATATTGCCGCCTAGACCTTGTGCTGCAATGAGAAAAGCACCGCAGGCGACGGCGATAAACCCGGCGATTTTGCCGCCGGTCAGTTTTTCACCAAAGATGAGTGGGGAGAGCGCCATGACAATGATGGGGCCACAGTAGTACAGCAGCGAGGATACGCCGACGCCGATCGTCTGGTAGGCACGGAACAGAAAAATCCAGCTGGCACCCAGCGCGGCTCCCGACAGAAGGAGTGCTGCGGCTTCGCGGGGACGAGATGGCGCCTGCAGTTTATGGCGTTGGGTGATGGCAAGGATAGTGACAAGCGAGAGGGCGCCCAAAAACGTGCGCAGTAGCACGATATCGGAGCTCGGCAGCGCGATGGCAGCGGCGATGATGCCGTTGGAGCCAAACAATAGCAATGCTGCTAAGTACGTAAACAGTCCGTTGTCCATGCGCTTCCGTCCCCTCTATATTCGAGCATGTTCACTATGGGCGAACTGGCAATAGAAGAAAAGCGAATATAATGCATGGCTAACATGACAAAAACTCATGCAAAGGTGGAGGGGTGCCGTGGAAACGAATATTCAAAAGATGCAGGTGCTGCTCGAGACCGTGCGCGCCGGCAGTTTTACGCGCGCCGCCGAGCGCCTGAGCTATTCGCAGTCGGGCGTGAGCCGCATGGTGGCCGATCTCGAGGCCGACTGGGGCTTTAAGGTGCTCGACCGCAGTCGCGAGGGCGTAGTACTTTCTGCCGATGGACGGCAAGTTATGCCTGCGGTTGAGGCGTTATGCGAGGAGTTTGGCCGCCTGCAGCGACGCGTGGATGAGATGCGCGGGCTCATGCGCGGCAAAATCTGCATCGGTACGTTTTCGAGCGTGGCGACCCACGTGCTGCCGCCGGTGATTGCGCGCTTTCGCGCCGATCATCCGGATGTCGATTACGAGCTGCTGATGGGTGATTACTCCGAGATTGAGCAATGGGTGGCGGAAGGCCGCTGCGACCTGGGCTTTATCCCGCGTGAGCCCCGAGAAAACGGCATGGCATCGCGGTCTTTGGTGCGCGACGAGTTGATGGCAGTAGTGCCGGCAGACTCTTTGCTTGCCACGGCGGAGGTCGTTTCTCTTGCCGATTTAGCCAACGAGCAGTTTATTCTGCTAGAACGCGGCACCGATGACGAGATTACGCCGTTGTTTCGTCGGGCGGGACTGGCGGTGCGCTCAAAACTGTCGACTTGGGATGACTATGCGATTATGGCTATGGTCGAGGACGGCTTGGGCGTGAGCATTCTTCCCGCGCTCATCTTGCGCCGCTGTCAGTTCGATGTTGCCGTGCGACCACTCGAGGGACATCCCCATCGGCAGATCAATGCCATATATCGAACGGCCGACGTTTCGCTTGCCGCCGCCCGTTTTCTCGAATACCTCTAAACGTGTACACGCCATTGTTTGCTTTGGGCAGATCTCGGAGTCCGATACATTTTCTTATGAAATTGAACTTTCGAATGAAGCGCCGCGTTATACTGCTTGCTAAATTGAACCAGGGTTCAATTCGTGTTCTATAAATTGAACTTTGCCAGCAAGGAGGTTCTAGTGGCCCAAGAGACGTTTAGCGATCGCCTGCGACAGGCTATGTCCGATCGCGACGTTCGCCAGTCGGACGTGATCCGCGCATCGGAGATGCTCGGCAAAAAACTCGGCAAGAGTCAGATGAGCCAATATGTGAGCGGCAAGACGATCCCGCGGCGCGATGTGGCTGAGCTGCTCGCCCGTATTTTGGAGGTCGATGTTACCTGGCTGCTTGCCGGCGACGCCGATCAAGGCGAGGCATCATCACCCCGCAACGATTCCAAACCCGAACCCCATCCCTCAGCTCAAATTGCAAGGAGCACCACCATGCGTACTTTTTCTAAATCCACCAAGCTCGATAACGTCCTGTATGACGTGCGCGGTCCCGTCGTCGACGAGGCCGCCCGTATGGAGGACGAGGGCGAGCGCATCCTCAAGCTCAATATCGGCAACCCGGCGCCCTTCGGTTTCCGCACGCCCGATGAGGTCATCAAGGACATGCGCCAGCAGCTGCCCGACTGCGAAGGCTATTCCAACTCGCGTGGCCTGTTCTCCGCGCGCAAGGCGATCATGCAGTATTCGCAGATCAAAGGCCTGCCCAACGTTCAGATGGAGCATATCTACACGGGCAACGGCGTGTCCGAGCTCATTCAGCTTTCGATGAACGCGCTGCTCGACAATGGCGACGAGATTCTGATCCCCAGCCCCGACTATCCGCTCTGGACGGCGTGCGCTACCCTTGCTGGCGGTCATCCCGTACATTATCTGTGCGATGAGCAGGCGGATTGGTATCCCGACCTGGAGGATATGGAGTCCAAGATTACGAGCGCGACCAAAGCCCTCGTCATCATCAACCCCAACAACCCCACGGGCTCTGTCTATCCGCGCGAGGTGCTCGAGGGCATCGTCGAGATTGCACGCAGGCATCAGCTGATGATCTTTGCCGATGAGATCTACGACCGCCTGTGCATGGACGGCTACGAGCACGTCTCGATTGCCTCGCTCGCCCCCGATCTGCCCTGTGTCACCTTTAGCGGTCTGTCCAAGTCGCACATGATCGCGGGCTATCGCATTGGCTGGATGGTGCTTTCGGGCAACCAGCGCTGCATGAGCGACTTCATCATGGGCATCAACATGCTCTCCAACATGCGCCTGTGCTCCAACGTGCCGGCTCAGTCGATCGTCCAGACGGCGCTCGGCGGCCATCAGTCCGTTAACGACTACATCCGTCCCGGCGGCCGTGTCTACGAGCAGCGCAACTTTGTGTATGAGGCGCTCAACAAGATTGACGGCATCTCGGTGGTTAAGCCGCGTGCGGCGTTCTACATCTTCCCCAAGATGGATGTTAAAAAGTTCAACATCACCGATGACGAGCAGTTTGCCCTCGACCTGCTGCACGAGAAGAAGATTCTGATCACGCGCGGCGGCGGCTTTAACTGGGCCGAGCCCGATCACTTCCGCATCGTGTACCTGCCACGCATGGAAGTACTCAAAGAGTCCCTCGAAGACCTCGCCGACTTCTTTGACCATTACCGCCAGGCGTAACGGCAAAGGTAGCCTGTAATGAAACGGTCGGCCCGCAACGGATGCGGGCCGACCGTTTTCTGTCTAAGCCCGTGCTGTTAGCGCTTGTCTCGTTGAGCGGGCGAGGTTCGCGCGTGAGCGGCTAGTTCTATTCCAAAATGGAATACAATGGGCTTAAGCTGGAATTGATGTCCGGGTACCTGCTTTTCTAGAATGTTTTCAACAAGATGAAAGGCGGTTCCAACCAATGATTATCGATGCAAATTCCTACTGGTTCGACGAGCGCATCTTTCATGACGAGACGCTCTGCGAACAGTTTTTGGCCGAGGTACCCCGCGCCTATGACACCGAAGGCTATCTGACCATGAATTCCGCCGGCAAACGACAGATCGTGATCGAGATGCCCGCCGGTTCTCCGGGTCTTAACTACATTGAGGGCGACTACACCCTCGAGAAGCGCTTGGCCGATATGGATGAGGCGGGGGTCGACAAGGCGATCCTCAAGCTCCCCGGCTGTCACGAGTGGATGTCGCTCGAGATGTGCCGGCGTTTCAACGACGGTATGGCTGCTGACGCGAAGGCGTCAAGTGGCCGTCTGATTCCGCTTGTCGCTGTGCCGCCCTTTGGCACCAAAGCGAATTTGGAGGAGCTCGACCGCAGGCTCGACGATGGTTTTGCGGGTGTGCAGCTCTGCGCTCACTACGGCAAGCGCTATCTCGACGACCAGGTCTTCTCGAGCTTTTTCGAGCACCTGAACGAACGCCATGTCACCGTTTACGTGCACCATGTTCCCGTGCCGGTCGAGAACGAGTCGCTTCTCGCGTACGACAACCTTCGCCGCTCTTATGGCCGCTGCGTCGACCAAACTACGGCGATCGGCCGAGAGATCTTTGGTGATTTCTTTGAGCGCTACCCCAATATCAAGATGGTCCACTCCATGCTCGGCGGCGCATACTTTGCGTTCAAGGAGATGCTGCTGCCTCATGGCCCCAAGCGCCCTGATGCTTCTGGCCGTTTTCAGGTCGATACCGAGACCGTTTCCAGGCACCTCGAGAACAACATCTATTTCGACATGTCCCATGCTCAGCCTTGGGGCAAGACACTCCTCGCCTGTGCGGTTGACGTGCTGGGTGCAGACCATATTGTTTTTGGCACGAGCTATCCCGTTAAACGCGAGTGGCTCACCGAGGGTGTCGCCTGCGTTCGCGCTGCAAATCTGAGCGATACAGACAGCGACCTTGTGCTTGGCGGTACAGCGCAGCAACTGTACGGTGTCGAGTGAGCGGCAATCAGAGGGGAGTATCTGCCATGGACGAAGGAGAGATGAGGGCTGGGGCCGCTCGTGTGGCCATCGATCTTGGGGACGTGTTGCCGTTCGACGGTTTCGACGAACTCCGTCATGAGGTCTTCGCCCGTGCCCTTATCATCGAGGGAACGGGGCGACGCGCCTGCGTCCTTTCGCTTGAGGTCACCTCGATCGCTCCGGCTCTACTCGCCGATCTGCGTGAGATTGTTGAGGATGCCGCCAATTGCAGCGGTGCTTATTCTTGGGTGGTTCCTACCCACACGTTTTCCATGCCTCACGTCCGTACTCCCGGGCATCTTGCCGACGATGCTACCCGCAATCGCAACGAGCGCTATCGCGCAGCACTCGTCGCTGCCGCCCGCACGGCTGTCGAGCGCGCTGTTGCGGGC
>USOF01000013.1 GCA_900556285.1 uncultured Collinsella sp.
AAGCAGAAGACGGCATACGAGATGCTCAGGAGTCTCGTGGGCGCGGAGAGGTGTAGAAGAGACAGGGCCATCGGAGCAGGCGCCGGTCAGCCACACGAGCGGACGGGCGATCTTTTGGAAAAACGACAACGGTCCCACGACCTGCTTGGACACGCCCTCGGCATTGGCCAGGCCGATGCGCTTGGGGACGAGCTCGCCGATCACGATGGACACGAAGGCGACCGCGACGGTGATGATGACCGGCGCCAGGCCGCGCGCGATGGCGGAGAGCGGCGCGATGCCAAAGCTCATGAGCCACGTGGCGAGCGGGTCGGACAGACTCGTCGAGGCGACGGCGGACGAGGCGAAGCCCACGAGCGTAATGGCAACCTGGATGGTGGCGAGCAGCTGGTCGGAGTCGGCAGCCAGCTTAATGGCACGCTCGGCGCGCTTGTCGCCTTCCTCGGCCTCGTGCTCCAACACGGCGCGCTTGGCCGTGGTGAGCGCCATCTCGGACATAGAGAAGTAGCCGTTGATGAGGGTCAAAACGAGGGTGGTGATAAGGGAGATGGTTATGTCCATCGGGAGTTTCTCGAACCTCCAAGATTCGGGACGTCAGGTTAAAACGTTGATGGCGGATACGGCAATTGCACCGGCGCCCAAACGAGAACGCGGGCGCGCAGGCGTGGTCGCTAGATTACGAAGAGGATCACCGCCATGAACTGGAAGATGCTGCCGGCGAGCACCCACAGGTGAAACACGCTGTGCAGATAGCGCACGTTTTTGGCGATATAGAACGGCACGCCCGCGGTGTAGCACACGCCGCCGACGGCGAGCAGGGCAAGTGCCACGGGGTTGAGCAGCGCAACAAGTTCGGGCAGCTTAAAGACAACGAGCCAGCCCATCAGCAGGTAGACCAGGCCGCTTACCCAATGCGGCTGGCGCTCGCGTAGGAAGCACTCGAGGGCGATGCCGATGATGGCGATGGCCCATACGGCAAAGAACAGCACAGCGCCGCCGTCGTTTGCGAGCGTGATGAGGCAAAACGGCGTATAGCTGCCGGCTATGAGCAGGTAGATGCAGCTGTGGTCGATGATGCGAAACACGCGCTTGGCGCGCGCGGGCTGAATCGCGTGGTAGAGCGTGGAGGCTAGGTATTCGAGGATAATGCTGACGCCATAGACAATCGCCGCGGCCATATGGGCCGGGCCTCCGCCGCGCAGGGCGGCGAATACGATCAGGAGCACCAGACCTGCGATGCCCAGCAGGCAACCGACACCATGGGTGACGGAGTTCATGATCTCCTCGCCCACCGTGTAGTGCGGAACGGCCGCGGTCTTGGGTCGCGGCTTAGAACTGTCGCTCGAATCGGACATGCCGGTTACATCCTCCAACGTAAAGAGTTCTCAACACTATATCAAAGCGTCTAGATACGTGCGAAATTTGCACCATATGTGACCCTTTGTTTACCCATTCTTTGCTTGTTGACGCATCAACGGCAAACGCCCATAATGCGCTTGCATTAAATGTTGATGTATTAACATCTTATAGGAAAGCTTCTTATGTCTCAAAACGCACGTTCCCATCGAAAGCTCAAGATAGCCGGCATCGTTGCGCTGGTGGTTGTCGTTGCGCTGCTCGGATTTGCCGGCAACTTTCTGTTTGACTTCGCGCTGAATCCCCACGCGCCATACACCATGAAGATGATGCAGGATGGCAAGGACGACAAAGAAGGTGGGCAGCCGGATGCCGAGGACACCGAGGCGCGGGCGTGGTTTAAGGAGAACCGCGAGAGCAGCAGCCTTACCGCAGATGACGGGACCGAGCTTGCCGCCTGGTATTTTGCTGCGTCGGAGAGCACGCACGACTACGCCGTCTGCCTGCATGGATATACCAACGAGCCCATCGGTATGGCCCGATACGTCAAGCGATTCCACGACCGCGGCATGAACGTACTCGCACCCGCCGCCCGCGCCCACGAGCGCTCCGGCGGCGACTATATCGGCATGGGCTGGCCCGAGCGCCTCGACATCGTCGCATGGATCGAGCAAATCGTTCAGGCTGACCCCGAGGCGCGCATCCTGGTCTTTGGCGAGTCGATGGGTGCGGCAACCGCCATGAACGTCGCGGGGGAGTCTCTGCCCGCAAACATAAAATGCATTATCGAGGACTGCGGTTATACGAGTGTTTGGGACGAGTTTTCTCTGCAGCTCAAGGATGTGTTCGGCCTGCCCAGCTTTCCCTTGCTCGATGTAGCAAACTTAGTGTGCAACATACGCGCAGGCTACGACTTTCATAAGGCGAGCAGTGTGGAGCAACTCAAACACGCGACGGTTCCCATGCTGTTTATCCACGGCGACCAGGACACCTTTGTACCGTACAGCATGCTCGACCAAAACTACGACGCGTGCGCCAGCAAGGTCAAGCAAAAGCTCACTATCCATGGCGCCACCCACGCCAAGAGCGCGCAGGTCGACCCCGAACTCTACTGGAACACGGTCGACAACTTCCTCGACGAGTATTTTTAGGATAATAGTACGGTTTACTGGTCTATCTGACCCCCTAGCACTTCCGAAAAGCCGCCCGTGGGCACTGTGCTCACGGGCGGCTTTTGCTAACGCTGCGCTACAAAAGCGCTTGATTTGTCCAATAGCTAGACGCTACTTGACCTCGATGAGCTCGTACTCGCTCGTGCCCAAGCCGATCTTCTCGGCATGCGCGATGCACACGCGCCAGTCGGTGTCGGGATGCGTAATGCAGAAGGGGTCGTGCGCCTGCTCGCCCTCCAGATGCTCGTGGTTATGCTCCATCTTGGCCGCGCTATCGGTGAGCTCGGTGTTGGGCAGCGGCTCGGACGCCATGACGGCATCGGCGCAGGCCTGGTCGATGGCGACCGGGTCGAAGCTCGCGAACATGCCGATATCGTTGACGATAGGTGTGTCGTTTTCGGGATGGCAATCGCAGTTGGGGCTGATATCCATAGCCAGCGAAATGTGGAAGCTCGGGCGGCCGTCGACGACGGCCTTGGTGTACTCGGCGATCTTGCAGTTGAGCACGTCGGCCGCGGCGTCATAGCCGGGCTTGATGCAGTCCTGGTTGCATGCCGCAATGCAGCGTCCGCAGCCCACGCAGCGATCGTGGTCGATAGCGGCCACGTGCACCGTGCGAGTAGCGCCGCTGGCAAGCTCGCGCTCGCGGGTGCCGTCGAACGAGACAGCGTTGTGCGCGCAGATCTTTTCGCAGGCACGGCAGCCAACGCAGTGCTCGGTCGAGACGTTCGGCTTGCCGGCGGCATGCTGCTCCATCTTGCCGGCACGGCTGCCGCCTCCCATACCCAGGTTCTTCATGGCGCCGCCAAAGCCGGCCTGCTCATGGCCCTTAAAGTGGGTGAGGCTGATCACGATATCGGCATCCATGAGCGCCTGACCGATCTTGGCCTCGCGCACGTACTCGCCACCCTCGACCGGGACGAGCGCCTCGTCGGTGCCCTTGAGGCCGTCGGCGATGATGATCTGGCAACCCGTGGCATACGGGGTAAAGCCGTTCTGGTAGGCGGTGTCGATGTGCTCGAGCGCGTTTTTGCGGCTACCGACATAGAGCGTGTTGCAGTCGGTGAGGAAGGGCTTGCCGCCCAGCTCCTTCACGACATCCGCGACGGCGCGAGCGTAGTTGGGGCGCAAAAAGCTTAAGTTGCCCAGCTCGCCAAAGTGAATCTTGATGGCGACGAACTTGTTCTCGAAGTCGATCTGCTCAATACCGGCGCGACGAACGAGGCGCTTGAGCTTGTCGAGCTGGCTCTCGCGAGCATGCGTGCGCAGGTTGGTGAAGTACACCTTGGCGGGTGCGGCGGGTGCAGTTGCGGTCATAGATCTATCCCCTCGGTCTATATGGCGTTACAGACATAGGAGATGGTACCCGTTAAAGCGGGGTTAATGTCAAGCACGGCGCCCAGTCATTGGGTAGTCATTGGGGACAGACTTAAATGACTGAAATCACTCATTGGGGACGGACTTAAATGAGTGCCTCGCCACCTGGCAGCTAGGGACATTCCTTTCCTGCCGGCAGCTGGGGACAGTCCTTGCCAGCACAGCCGACGAGCCGGCGAGTCAGCAAAGACCGTCCCCGATGACTAGTCGTTTAAGAACGTCCCCAATGACCAATAAGGGGCTACTCCTGCACTTTGAGGGCTTCGGCCAGACTGACGCGCTTGATAGAACGCGTGTGTAGCAGCGCCACGACCAGGTAGGTCGCAAAGCCAATGCCGACGCATGCAGCCATGGACCAAGCGGGCACGTAGATCTCGATATTGCCGTTGTAGGCAAGCAACATGGAGCGGAAGATAGCCGTGAGCGAGCCGATGATCACCGGCAGGCTCAGCACGAGCGACGCCGCCACGCACAGCGTGATCGAGCGGATGTACAGATGCGAGATCTCGCTATCTCGATAGCCAAAGACCTTCATGTAGCTAATCGACCGGGCGCTATGGTCGATAACAGCCTTGGTCAGCAGGTACATAAACAGCAGGAAGATAAACACCGCGAGGCCAACCATCATGCCGATCATTTTGCTCATCATGCCGATGAACTGGTCGCCCACGGCGCGCATGTCGTCGGGCGTGGTGTCGCCGGCAAAGTAACGAGCATCGAGGTCGAGCTTCTCGTCGCTCACATAGCCGTTAAAGTAGGCAGCGTCTTTGCCGAACAGCTCGTTAAAGTCGTCGATACTCATATAGATATTCATGTCCGACTTGGAGCCCCAGGCACAGTCCTTGCCCGCGTACTCAAGGGAATAATTCTTGCCCTCGTACTTGTCGCGAAGCTTAACCTCCTGCCCCTCGTTCCAGCCAAACTTGTCGAGTAGGCCGCCGCCAAAGACGACACGGCCGTCGCCGACGTTGAGGTCTTTCCAATAGCGCGAATTGGATGAAATGCCGTAGACGGAAATCGTCTCCTCGCTATTTCCATCGCCGCGATCGTATTGCAGCTGGTAGATGGCGTATTTCTCGGCCTGTGCAATTGCGCCCGCGCCGTTGTCGGTCGTATTGACCGGGTGGATATCGTCGTTGTCGGTGTCGATCTTAGAGGCCTTGTCGATCAGGTCGATGGCCTCATCGCGGTTGCAGCCGAGGGCATCGGCAAGATCGTCAAGGCGCGCGTAGAGCGCATCCTTCTTGTCCTGGACCTTGGCGAGCGCGTCCTGCGCCGCGACCAGGCTCTCGGCAGACGGAGAGCTGGTCGCGGCATCGGCAGCCGCCTGCGCGGCATCGACCGCGTCGTCAAGCTCGTCGTCCGCATCTTGAGCGGCAGAAAGCAGCGCGCCGTCAACCGACTGCAAGCGCTCGAGTGCCGACCACTGCTCGCGCTCCTCGGCAGTGCCCTCGAGCTCCAGCGGCGCCTTGAGCGTGTACTGGTGCTCGGCGACCAGGCTTGTCTCGAGGTTGTCCGCGTAGTGCGTCATCGTGGGCAGAATCGCCAGGCCAAAGAGCAGTAGCAGCGAGGCAAACGCAATGCCCACGAAGAGCGTGGCGAAGTTGCCCAGGTTGCGCAGGAAGATACGCAGGCGGAAGCGGGAAACAAAACCCATGCGCTCCGGCAGCTGCAGGCCGCGCTTGGTGCCCGATTTGCCGCTCGCCTCGTGACGAAGGAACTGCAACGGCGTCTTGCCCATCTTGCGAAGCAGACCCACCAGCGTGATGAGGATGAGCGCGGCGGCGGGAACCACGGCACACTTCACAAAGATCTCCCAGCTCCAGTACACCTGGAAGGGCGGCAGGCTGTACGAACCGTAATAGAGGCTGCGCATGGGCTCGGTAAAGAACACAACGCCGAGCGCAGTGCCCAAAAGCGCCGCGACCACGCCCACGATGGCGGGAAGCGCAAGGTAGTGCAGCACGATCTCGCGACGACGATAGCCGCTGGCGAGCAGCGTGCCAATAATGGCGCTTTCCTCCTCGATGGTGGCGTCGGTAAGGACCACAAAGACGAACGCCATGATCACGATGATGATGTCGAGCAGCGTCATCCACATCATGGAGTCGCCGTCCACGTCGTCGCGCGCATAGCCAATGCCCT
Source organism: uncultured Collinsella sp. (assembly GCA_900556285.1). GTDB lineage: Bacteria > Actinomycetota > Coriobacteriia > Coriobacteriales > Coriobacteriaceae > Collinsella. The sequence continues at coordinate 6,051 of USOF01000013.1, forward strand.
GGTTGGAATCGGCATCGATCAGATCGTCCACGCGCGCATCGGCGTCGGTCAGTGCCTCGACCATCTCTTGCTCGGCGTCGATGCGGTCCGCGGTGGGGAGGTCGCGATCGGTAAAGGTGAAGGAGTAGGTGTAGGCGGGTGCGCCGCCGGCATCTTCGAGCGCGGCAAAGCCGCCATCGGTGACCTCGGCCACGCCGTACGTGATGGTGTTCACCGTAAAGTCCGAATTGTTGAGGAACAGCGCCTGGCTATCGGGCTGGGTCATGATGCCGCAGATGATGTAGGTGCGGCCCTCAAGCTCAACCTTATCGCCCACGGCGAGGTCGTTGTTGGTGGCGAAGACACGGTCGATGGCCACCTCGTCATCCGCCTTGGGCTCCTTGCCCTCACAGTAGGACGCGATATCGACCTTGGTGCGATGCGCATAGGTGCGCAGCGTGCGCTTGGTGCCGTCGTCGCCGGCGGTCTTTTTGATGATGGCGTCGATGGAGAAATTCTTGTAGAGCGTGACGCCGCCGACGTCGTCGGCCGCGTCCTCGGCGGCCTTGAGCTCGTCTTTGGTGGCCTCGAAGGAGGTGGTCACGCGGCCGTCCTCAATCGTGTACGCATCGCGCATGTCGTCGATAAGGCAACCGATGGAATGCGCCGCGAGCAAAAAGCCCGAGGTGAGAGCGATGCTTCCGCACATAAGCAAAAAGATGCCCAGGTACTTGCCGATATTGCGGCGCAGCTCGCGCGGGAGACGTTTTGCGAGAGGTGTCATGGCGCCGCCTACCAATCGAGCTCGGCGGCCGCAACGGGCGACTCGTTGAGCTCATCCTCGACGATGCGTCCGTCGCGCAGGCGCAGCACGCGGTTGGCCATGCGGGCGATGGCGGCGTTGTGCGTGACGATGATGATGGTGCAGCCGTAGGTGCGGTTGACATCCTCCATGAGCTGCAAGATTTCCTTGGACGTCTTATAGTCGAGCGCACCAGTGGGCTCGTCGCACAGCAGCAGGCCCGGGTTTTTGACGAGCGCACGGCCGATGGCGCAGCGCTGCTGCTGGCCGCCCGAAACCTGGCGCGGGAACTTGTTGCGGTGCTCGTAGAGACCCAGCGAACGCAGCAGGTCATCGATGTTGAGCGGCTTTTTGGACAGGTGTGCCGTGACCTCGATGTTTTCCTTGATGGTGAGATCGGGCACCAGGTTGTAGAACTGGAAGACAAAGCCCAGCTCACGGCGGCGATACTCGCCCAGGTCGGTAGGTTTGAGCACCGTGAGGTCGCAGCCGTCCACCAAAATAGAGCCAGCGTCGGCATCCTCCAGGCCGCCGATCAGGTTAAGAAACGTCGACTTGCCCGAGCCCGAGGGCCCCAGCATGACGCAGATCTCGCCTCGGTTGATGGACGTGTCGATGCCATCGAGTACCGTCAGGCGCGCATCGCCGTCGCCGTAGTGTTTCCTGAGTCCGTTGACCTGGACGTAGGCACGCTTTGTCGCCATACTACCCCCCATTGTTAGCCTCATACTACTTTATGAACGTAATAGTAAACCTTGGCGAACTATTTTTGGGCGAGAGTGGGGATTTGTTTCAAGACTAGTCGTTGGGGACGTTCTTGAATGACCAGGTGGTTAGGCGCGGGATTTGGCGCGTGAGAGGGCCAGGCCTACGGCGGCAATGGCGGCGGCGAAGAGCACGGTGACGCCCAGGTCGCAGGCGATGTCGCCCAACACGGCAGACGTCAGGTCCGAAGCGAGCGCCTTGCCGATCGCGTCGTTCACCCAATACGTCGGCACAAAGTGCGCCACCGTCTGCACGGCCGAGCCCATGAGCGACAGCGGCATCCAAGCGCCGCCCAAAAACGTCATGAGCATGCCGAGCAGGTTGCCCACACCGTTGAGCAGCTCCTCACGCGCACCCAGGCTCGAAAGGGCAAAGCCAACGGCCAGAGGCGTGCACGCCAAGGCAAACGTCGCCGCCAGCGCCAGGCACACACGACCCACGCCGACCTCGGCAACCGCGCCGGCAAAGCCCACGACGCCCATCATGCTCGACACAAACCAGATGCAGACGGTGAGCACTGCGGCAGCCGCGAACACGGCAAGCGAGCGCTGGCGCTCGGAGACCGGGCCGGCCTCCATGCGGCGCTCGCGCTCGGGCTCGTTCATGCCCGAGAACACCAGTCCCACCGACACGATGACCGACGAGATGATCGCGTACGCGCCAAAGTTGAAGTACGACTCGAGCGTGGCGGCGGCAGTCGAGTCGACCTTGACCTGCTCGATCTCGACCTCGGCACGCTCGGCGGCCGCGTGTTCGGCAGCCTTGGCGACGTCACCGTTGGAGGCAGCAGGCTCAAGTGCGGCCGCAGCGCCCGCGAGCGAGATCCAGCGCGAGGCCTCGGCAGACGAAAGCGCCGCCGCCATGGTGCCGGCACCGTAGGTCACATCGAGCTTGGGTAGGGACTCCCCCGCACGGGCGGCTGCAACGAGGTCGCCCTCAAACCCCTCCGGGATAAAGAACACGCAGTCGGCGCTGCCCTTGGCGCTGTTGCTCTTGGAGAGCGCGTCCGCAAGATCGTATGTATCGTCGCCGATGCCCGTGACCAGCTCAAAACGCGAACCCAGGTGCTTGGTAAGCGCACGCGAAAGGTCGCTATTGTCGCGGTCGACCACGATCACGTTGGTGTCGTAGGGCTCGTACTCGGTAAGCTGCGACGAGTTCCAGCTCACCGAGGCCGCGATGAATACGCCCATGAGCGAGATGAACACCGTATAGATGAGCAGGTAGAACGGGTGCGCCAGCGCCATGCGAAGCGCGGTCTTAAAGGTGCTCATAGCGGCTCCTTCCAAAGATCAGCGTAGCGGCGGCGACAAACACCAGGGCCATCAGGACCAGCGCGCCGGCGCGAACAGCGAAGGGCCCCAGGTCCTCAAAGAAATACAGGCGATTGAACATGTCGCAGATGAGCTTGACGGGATTGAGCCAGCACTCGGCCGGGCAAGCGCGAGCGACGTCGTCGGCAAGCGCCATCGCCGGCTCGCCGTAGAGGCCGGCGAACAAAGCACACGTGGTGGCAAAGCCCGTGAGGATGCCCGACTTGGATGCCTTGCCGCCCTTAACGGGAAGCGTGCCCACAAAAAGCCCCAGGCCCGTGGCGGCAAGCGCGGATGTAGCCCCGCCCAGCAGGCACAACCCCTCGCGCCCGCCAAAGTCGACGCCCACGACCAGGCGCACGTAGCCGATCGCAACCGCCATCGAGGCAAAGGAAACCAGCCACGAGCCGACAAAAATGCCGGCCAGCGACGCCGTCTTGGAAAGACCGCCCACGCAGCGGCGCGCGCCAAGGCCCGACAAATTAGGCTGCAAATCGACGACGCTCAAGGCGGCAAACTCGGCAGACATCATCGCGACCAGGCCAAAAAGCGCGTAATAGTAGATGACCGTGCCATCGGGCGTGGCACGAGTCAGGCTCACGCGGCGGGTTCCGCCCTCGAGCGACAGAGCGCGCGCAACCGCCTCCGGGTCGGCGAGCGCCGCCGGGTCATCTTGAGCAATCTGGGCCATGAGCTCGGCATTTTGCGTATACGAGCTTGCCACCGTTTCAAGGATGCTGCGGTCGGTAAGCACCGACGAGGCGCGCGAGCTGTCGTAACTCGATAGCAGCGTGAGCCTGGGCGTGCCCGCGGCATCAACCGTATAGATGCCCGCGACCTCGCCGGCCTTGAGCGCTTTGCGCGCGGCAGCCAAGTCTTCGTACTCGCTCACATCGAGCAGCTGATCGTCGCCTGCCTTGGCAAGCGAAGCTGCCACATCCTTAAAGGTCGAAGCGTCCCAGGCCTCGTCGGCGACAACGGCCACCGGCACCGGATCGACCGTGCCGTCGGAGCTGAGGTTCGCAAACATAAACATGAACATCGTGGAAAGCGCAATAGGAAAGAGAGCGCCCCAGACCCACGTGCTCGGCCGGCGCAGCAGCGTCTTGACCGTGGTGATGATGGTGTTGAACATGGCCGCCCCCTAGTCGCGCAGCTCGCGGCCGGTGATCTCGAGGAACACGTCGTTGAGGGTCGGCGGTTCGGAATAGATGCGGCCGAGCGGCACGTCATGCGAGCGCAGCGCATCGAGAATGTCCGTCAGGTTGTGCGGGCTCGCCTCGCACGAAAACGTGAGCTGTCCCGCCGTTGCCGAAAGGTCCAGAACGTGCGGCAGGCTTGCGACGGCACCGAGCGCCGCACTCGGAACCTCGCCGACCTCGATTACAATCTTCTCGCCCATCTGAATCATGCGCTTGAGCTCGTCGTTAGTGCCCTGCGCCAGCACGCGCCCACCGTCCATGATCATGATGCGGCTGCAGATCTGCTCGACTTCCTCCATGTAATGGCTGGTATACACCACCGTGGCGCCCTCGTCGCGCAGGCGGCAGATGCCCTCCAGGATGGCGTTGCGGCTTTGCGGGTCGACCGCCACCGTGGGTTCGTCAAAAAAGATGAGCTCGGGCTTGTGCGCGATACCGCAGGCAATGTTGAGACGACGCGCCAGGCCGCCCGAGAGCTTGCCGGGGCGGAACTTGGTAAAGTCGCCCAGGCCGACAAAGTCGATCGCCTCGTCCACCAGCGCGCGGCGGCGCTTGCGGTCGTTGACGTAGAGACTGCAGAAATAGTCGATGTTCTCGCGCACGGTGAGCTCGTCGAACACCGCCACCTGCTGCGGCACCACACCGATGCGGCGCTTGAGGTCGTAGCGGGCGGGCGTCATGCGCTCGCCGAACAGCTCGATGGCGCCTTTGTCGTAGGCGAGCAGCTGCAGGATGCAGTTGATGGACGTGGTCTTGCCCGAGCCGTTGGGGCCCAGCAGGCCAAAGATCTCGCCAGGGGCAATACTCAGGTTAAAGTGGTCGAGCGCAATAAGATCGTCATAGCGCTTGACGAGGTTTTCGACGTGGACGATGTCTGTCATGAGGCGGCCCTTCTGTTGCTTGCGGCCCGGTACGACTGCATCATCGCAGGAGCTGGCGGCGCGCACCAGTGAGCTTTGTCACGAGTGCGGAGCTTGGTCGCGTGGCCTGCTGACGCGACCGCCCCGCCGCGTGGGAGGAATGTCACGCTTGCTCTGAGTGGCGCCTCCCCCGTGCGCGGCATCGCGTACAATACCCATATGAACAGGCTATTCGACAAATCGATCGTGCTGGCGTGCTGCATCGCAGCCGCCACGGGCCTTGCTGTGGATGCTCGCCTGGTCGCGGCGTTTTGCCTTGGCGTTATTGCCACCTCGCTGGCCGAGGTCGCACAGGGAAACCGCGCCCGCCGTGCGAGCGAGGCCGCGAGCTACGTCTACATCATCGCGGCCGTCTTCGTGCCGCCGTTTGTGCCGTTTGCGCCTCTCGCCCTCTATGACATCGCGCGGCGCGTGCGCCGTGAACGCATCTGGCCTGCGCTGGCAATTGGCTCCGTGTTTGCCTGCGCACTTGCCACGGACCTTCGCTGCGGCGCGCTCACCACCCGAACGCTGTTGCTAACCGCCATCCTTTCGGTCGCCGCCACGTTGCTGTCGCTGCGCACCGCGCAGCTGGAGCGCGAACAGGAACGCATGCGTCGCATCCGCGACAAGCTGCAAGAACGCGCCCTGGCACTCGAGGCACGCAACCGCGACCTCGCCGACCGCCAGGACTACGAAGTCGAGCTCGCGACGCTCGCCGAACGCGCACGCATCGCGCGCGAGATCCACGACAATGTGGGCCACCAACTTACGCGCGCCTCGCTGCAAACCGAGGCCCTGCGCGTGGTCCACGCCAACGAGCCCGGCGTCGCCGCCGACTTCGCCGACATCAAGCACACCGTCGACGAGGCGCTTCAGCTTGTGCGCGCCAGTGTCCACGCGCTAAATGACAACGCGGCCAATCTCTCCGTACAGCTTGAGCGCATTGTTGAGGACGTGCGCTCGGACGGCGGCCCGCAGATTGAGCTTGAGGTTTTGGCCGAGCATGCACCCGCCAACGTCACCAACTGCTTTGCGGCGATCCTGCGCGAGGCGCTCTCCAACACCATGCGCCACGCCCACGCGCAGAACGTCGCCGTGCGATGCATGGAGCATCCGTCGTTTTACCAGCTCATCGT
>USOF01000014.1 GCA_900556285.1 uncultured Collinsella sp.
ACGAGATGCTCAGGAGTCTCGTGGGCTCGGAGATGTGTATAAGAGACAGACACAAAAGCGCCCCCTCCCGCGCACGGAACGGGAGGGGGCGAAAGGTAGGGGTCGCAACCGGTCGATCGTTTTTGGACGAGCGGCCGGCCGGACATCTTATCGGCAACCGCCGGACTCGAAGCATGAAGCTACTTCATGCAAGGGGTCATACTGACAGCTGCAAAGCCGATGAATCGACCTAGATCATCACGCACGCGATGGTGAGGATGACAACGGAGACCAGGGCGATAACGACGATAACCTTCATGGCGAACTTCAGCCAGGTGGTCCACTCGATCTTGGCGAGGGCCAAACCGCCCATGATGGCGCCGGACGTCGGGGTGAAGAGGTTCACAGCACCGATGGCGGCGGAGAAGATCATGACCATGACCTCGGGCGAGAAGCCGAGCTTGACGGCCAGCGGGCCCATGATGGGCATGGAGACCGTAGCCATACCGGAGGTGGAGGGGATCAGGAAGGACAGGCCGAAGTAGACCAGGTAGCTCATGGGAGCGAAGATGATGCCGGAGAGGCCGGCCAGCGCGTTGGCGGCGGCGTCGAGAACGTAGACGTCCAGACCGGTGGAGGCCATGAGGACGGAGATGCCGCGGGCCAAAGCGATGATCAGGACGACGGACATCATGTCGGCGGCGCCGGCGATGAAGGTGTTCACGATCTGCTTCTCGGACAGGCCACCGATGATACCGATCAGGACGGCCATGAGGAAGAACCAGGTGGAAGCCTCGTCGAAGTACCACTGGCCAATGGGCAGGCCGGTGATCAGGGCAGACCAGCCCTGGACGACGGCGTTACCGTCGGCGTCGTAGACGGCGCCAGCGTCAAAGAAGTTGGCGACGCCCTCGTTGAGGTCGGCCAGCGGAATGAAGCCGACGATCATGACGACGAAGGTGAAGGCGAAGGCAATCAGAACACCCTTCTGACGACCGGTGAGCTTGACCTCCTTGTGGACCTCGGAAGCAGCCTTGCCGTGAGCCTCTTCGGCGTCCTTGAGCTCCTGCATCGACAGGATGGTGGAACCCTTGTCAGCCTTGACCTTCTTGGCATAGTTCATCACGAAGAAGATGGACATAGCGGTAGTGACAATCCACAGGACGGCACCGAGGCCGATGATGATGGACTGGTTGACCTCAATGCCAACGCCGGTCAGAGCGTCGACGGCAGCGCCGACGGCGAACGGGTTAACCGTGGAACCCAGGCAGCCGCAGCCAGCGCCGAGCAGGACGGTAGCGGCACCGACCATGGGGTCGAAGCCAGCGGCCATCATGGTAGCGGCGAGCAGGGCGTAGAAGGGAACGGTCTCCTCGCACATACCATAGGTGGTACCACCGAGGGAGAAGATGAGCATCAGCACGGGAATGAGCATAATCTCGTTGCCCTTAAGCTTCTGCACCAGAACGGCAATGCCGTTGTCCAGGGCGCCGGTCTCGGTCATCATGCCGAGGAAGCCGCCCAGGATCATAACGAAGAGGCAGACGGGCAGAGCGTCAGCGAAGCCCAGGATCGGGGCGGTGCAGAAATCGCTCAGACGGGCTGCAGTAACCGCGCCGCCGGACGTGCCGGAGACGATAACGGTAATCACTGCGACAATTGCCAGCAGAGCAAGAAGAATGGTGAACGATGAAGGCATACCGCGCTTTTTCTTAGCGGTCTCAGTCATAGTTCTCATCCCCCCTTCATAAATCATTTACTGATCTCGCCCGAAGCGGCTCTTCCGTGCCGTGCCTGCCGCTTGATGCGAGATTATTACCAGATAAAACCGCTCGGGGTGTGCAGCAATACACCCCGAGCGAGATGCTAGATGCTCTTACTTGAGCGTGGCGTACATGACAGCCTTGATGGTGTGCATGCGGTTCTCAGCCTCGTCGAAGACCTTGGAAGCGGGGCTCTCGAAGACCTCGTCGGTGACCTCCTGCTCGGTGATGCCGAACTGCTCGCACTTCTCGGCGCCAATGGTGGTGTTGGTGTCGTGGAAGCTGGGCAGGCAGTGCAGGAAGATGGCACCCGGGTTGGCCATAGCCATGACGTCGGAGGTGACACGATACGGGGTGAGCTGAGCGATGCGCTCGGCCCAGACCTCGTCGGGCTCGCCCATGGAGACCCACACGTCGGTGTAGATAACGTCGGCACCGGTGACGCCGTCCTTGACGTCGGTGGTCAGCTTGATGGTGCAGCCGTTAGCCTCGGCGATGGGCTTGCAGGCCTCGATGACGTCGTCAGCGGGCATGCACTCCTCGGGGCCGCAGGCCACGAAGTTCATGCCGAGCTTGGAGCAGACAACCATGAGGGAGCGAGCGACATTGTTCTTGCAGTCGCCCATGAAGACGAGGGTCTTGCCCTTGATGTCGTAGTTGAAGTTCTCCTGGACGGTCAGGATGTCGGCGAGCATCTGGGTGGGGTGCCACTCGGTGGTCAGGCCGTTCCACACGGGCACGCCGGACTTGGCAGCGAGCTCCTCGACGTCGTCCTGGGCAAAGCCACGGAACTCGATGCCGTCATACATGCGGCCGAGAACGCGGGCGGTGTCCTCAATGGACTCCTTCTTGCCCATCTGCGACGAACCGGGATCGAGGTAGGTGACGCCCATGCCCAGATCCATGCCGCCGACCTCGAAGGCGCAGCGGGTACGAGTGGAGGTCTTCTGGAAGAGCAGAACGATGTTCTTGCCCTCGAGATAGCGGTGCGGAACGCCAGCGCGCTTCATGTCCTTGAAGTTCTTGGAAAGCTTGAGCAAGTACTCGATCTCCTCGGTGGAGAGGTCGAGAAGCTTGAGGAAGCTACGGCCGGAGAGGTTAACACCCATGGTTCGTTTCCTTTCGAAAAAATGAATTACGTAAGTATTAGTGTTGCCCGTTTGACGGACGAAACCGGTGCGGTTGTAGGGGGACCGCACCGGAAACGGAAAAACTTAGAGGTCCTCGCGCCAGAAGGGCATGCTCATGCAGCGCGGGCCGCCGCGGCCGCGGGAGAGCTCGGCGGAGGGCACGACGAGAAGGTCCAGGCCCTCCTTGTACAGCACGTCGTTGGTGACGGTGTTGCGGGCGTAGACGCAGATCTTGCCGGGCTCGACGCACAGGGTGTTGGAGCCGTCGTTCCACTGCTCGCGGGAGGCCGCGATCGGGTCGCCGCCGCCGCAGGGGATCAGCTTGACCTGGTCGACGCCGGTGGCGTCCTCCAGGACGTGCTCGAGGGTGTCCTCGATCAGGCGGATGTTCACGTCGCCCGGGTTCTTGCCGGCGGTCAGCTCGTAGACGCGCAGGGTGCCCATGATGGCGGGGTGGATCGTGAACTTATCGACGTCGATCTGGGTGAAGACCGTGTCGAGGTGCATGAAGGCGCGCGAGACCGGGATGTCGAAGGCCAGGATGCGCTCGACCTTGGAGTCGGAGTTCCAGAAGATGTTCTGGGCCATGACGTCGATAGCGGCGGCCTGGGTGCGCTGGGAGATGCCGACGGCGAGGGTCTTCTCGTTGATGTTCAGCACGTCGCCGCCCTCGGTGTGGAACTGGCAGTCGCGGCGGAAGTACAGCGAGACGTCCTTGTAGTCGGGGTGGTACTTGAAGACGTACTTGCCGTACAGGGTCTCGCGGTTGCGGGTGACCGAGTACATGCGGTTGAGGTTGACGCCCTCGCCGACGACCGCGAACGGGTCGCGGGTGAAGTAGAGGTTGGGCATCGGGTCGATGATCAGGTCGGACTCGGACTCGGAGTTGACCAGGGAGTCGAGGGTCGTGGACGCCGTGAGGGGCATGTCGATCTCGGCCTTGGTCATGCCGGCCATGGTCTTCTTGACGAACTCGAGGTTGTCCTCGATGGAGTCCAGCTTCTCGCGGACGATCTGCGGCATGTGCTGGCCGCGGATGCCGGCCTCGGCGATGTACTGGTCGGTGAACTCGGCGCGGGCGCCGGGGACCTGGTCGAACACCTCGGCGACGAGGTTCTCGAGGTAGAGGACCTCCACGCCCTGGTCCCTCAGGATCTGGGCGAAGGTGTCGTGCTCCTGCTGTGCGACCTCCAGGAACGGGACGTCGTCGAACAGGAGTCGCTCGAGCTCGTCGGGCGGCAGGTTGAGGAGCTCGTCGCCGGGACGGTGCAGGCAGACCTTCCTGAGCTTGCCGATCTCGGAAGGCACGTGCAGACCTTTCGTCATGGCCTCCTACCTTTCTTTCGGGCCCCTGTCAGGGCCGATTCGTTAGCGCCCCTCCGTGTGAGGCGTTATTGCTGACGACATATTTATATCCAAAATCAGTCCATACTTCCACCTCGCCTCCGAACGGTTTTATATGAGGGGTGAACGGCATACACATATACTTCACGCATGGCACACTTTGATTTAATAAAGTGTATTTACGTGCTTAAATGCGTTTTCAATCCAAAGATCAATTGAAACTAATCTTTATTAAACCATCCTCAAATTGCATATTTCGCGCAATGATATGAATAGAATTCGCAATTCTCGCTTCGTCTCAACCATTTTGATTTTTATTCAAAAAAAAGTTCGTCCTATTCATTTCTGGCAAACAGATTACCGTTTACCAGACGCTGGATACCGTTCACCGGAAGCTCAGTATAAGGCCCCATGAACACTGGCTCGCCTTACGGCCTCATTTGTAACAAATTGACTTCTCGGTATAGAAAAACAGTCCCGCTCCCCTCATGGGAAACGGGACTGTTATCGATAATCGTAGGCAGATTTGAGCGGCCTTGAGAGCCGTCGGAATCCTAGCGATCGAGCTCCGCCAAGGCCTCGCCCAGAAGCCTCAGGCCCTCGCGCAGAACGTCCTCGCTCGCGCAGTAGCCCAGGCGTGCGCCGCAGGGAAGCTCAAAGCGGCTGCCAGGTACCAGCAGCACTCCCCTCTCGGACAGCAGGCGCTTGCAGAACTCCTCGTCATCCTCGGGAATGTCCAGCTGGATAAACGAGGTGGACACACCCTGCGGGGCCGTCCAGGAGACACGGTGCTGCGTGTCGATCCAAGCCTGCGCGATATCGCGATTGCCAAACACGATCTTGCGATTGCGCTCGAGGATCTTGTCCTTGTGCTCGAGCACATAGGTCGCCAGGGCGTCGTTGAACACGCCGCCGCAAATCATGGTGTAGTCGCGGTAAGTGCGAATGCGGTTAGATACCTCTTCGTCTGCCACAACCCAGCCCACGCGGGCCGCAGGCGTCGAATAGGTCTTGGACACCGAGTTGGTGACGATGGCCTTCTCGTACACATCGGCCATCGACAAAAAGTCCTCGGTGTTCTCAAGCGGCAGGTACACCTCGTCGCACAGCACATAGGCGCCCACCGAGCGGGCAATCTCGGCGATCTGGCCGAGCGTATCGGCATCGAGCACCGTACCGATAGGGTTCGATGCGTTATTGATGCAAATGAGCTTGGTGTTGGGGCGAACGAGGCGCTTGAGCTCCTCGATATCGGGTTTCCATCCGAGCTCCTCGCAAAGCTCCCAATACTCAACCTCGGCGCCGAGTGTACGCGGGATCTCATAGAGCGGCGCATAGGTGGGCCACTCGGCAATCACATGGTCGCCGGGCTCGACCACGGCCATGATAGCGTTGAGGTTGGCACCCGTGCAGCCATTGGTCTGCAGAATGTGGTCGGGATTGACCTCGCGACGATACAGCTTGGCAACCTCGGCCTTAAACTCCGGCGAGCCCTCGATCCAGCCGTAGTTCATCTTCTCGCGGTCCAGGCGCTCGTAGAACGTGGCGCCGTCCTGCTCATCGAGCGCGCACAGCTCGCCCATGGTGAGCGACGAGATCGTCGACTGGGCGATGTCCCACGTGGCACTCTTCTCCCAAACGTTGAGCCATTCCTCAACGCCAATCGTCTTGATGTCCATGGCCAAGCTCCTTACAAAAGCAGTCATCCAATCGTGTTGACGTCCCTCATACAAGATTGGGGCGGTGCGAAAACCCGCACCGCCCCAATGGGAGACATCTAATGGCAGCTAGATGTATGTATTATGACCTGTACGGGTCCTTGAAGACCTTAGAGGTCCTCGCGCCAGAAGGGCATGCTCATGCAGCGCGGGCCGCCGCGGCCGCGGGAGAGCTCGGCGGAGGGCACGACGAGAAGGTCCAGGCCCTCCTTGTACAGCACGTCGTTGGTGACGGTGTTGCGGGCGTAGACGCAGATCTTGCCGGGCTCGACGCACAGGGTGTTGGAGCCGTCGTTCCACTGCTCGCGGGAGGCCGCGATCGGGTCGCCGCCGCCGCAGGGGATCAGCTTGACCTGGTCGACGCCGGTGGCGTCCTCCAGGACGTGCTCGAGGGTGTCCTCGATCAGGCGGATGTTCACGTCGCCCGGGTTCTTGCCGGCGGTCAGCTCGTAGACGCGCAGGGTGCCCATGATGGCGGGGTGGATCGTGAACTTATCGACGTCGATCTGGGTGAAGACCGTGTCGAGGTGCATGAAGGCGCGCGAGACCGGGATGTCGAAGGCCAGGATGCGCTCGACCTTGGAGTCGGAGTTCCAGAAGATGTTCTGGGCCATGACGTCGATAGCGGCGGCCTGGGTGCGCTGGGAGATGCCGACGGCGAGGGTCTTCTCGTTGATGTTCAGCACGTCGCCGCCCTCGGTGTGGAACTGGCAGTCGCGGCGGAAGTACAGCGAGACGTCCTTGTAGTCGGGGTGGTACTTGAAGACGTACTTGCCGTACAGGGTCTCGCGGTTGCGGGTGACCGAGTACATGCGGTTGAGGTTGACGCCCTCGCCGACGACCGCGAACGGGTCGCGGGTGAAGTAGAGGTTGGGCATCGGGTCGATGATCAGGTCGGACTCGGACTCGGAGTTGACCAGGGAGTCGAGGGTCGTGGACGCCGTGAGGGGCATGTCGATCTCGGCCTTGGTCATGCCGGCCATGGTCTTCTTGACGAACTCGAGGTTGTCCTCGATGGAGTCCAGCTTCTCGCGGACGATCTGCGGCATGTGCTGGCCGCGGATGCCGGCCTCGGCGATGTACTGGTCGGTGAACTCGGCGCGGGCGCCGGGGACCTGGTCGAACACCTCGGCGACGAGGTTCTCGAGGTAGAGGACCTCCACGCCCTGGTCCCTCAGGATCTGGGCGAAGGTGTCGTGCTCCTGCTGTGCGACCTCCAGGAACGGGACGTCGTCGAACAGGAGTCGCTCGAGCTCGTCGGGCGGCAGGTTGAGGAGCTCGTCGCCGGGACGGTGCAGGCAGACCTTCCTGAGCTTGCCGATCTCGGAAGGCACGTGCAGACCTTTCGTCATGGCCTCCTACCTTTCTTTCGGGCCTTACAGGCCGAATGTATCAGCGCCCCTCCGTATGGGACGCTGCTTGCTGACAGCTCTAGTTATATCCAAAAACCACCCGCAATTCCACCTCGCCCCCGAACGGTCAGCAAAGTGCGATGAACGGTATATCGCATATGATTCCCCCATGATGCACTTCAGTTCTCTAAAGCAGGTTTTCAAAGGTAAACGTCTTTTTTCTAAGGAATTAAGCCAGATTGCACAAATATTTTCATGTTTAGGAATTGCATAGCCAAAACGGTTTTCTGCATATATATGTCGTTTGTCCACGATTCGATTTGGATTCGATTATATTCAGCTCGCAATCATTCTTATTCATACATCCTCACCAGTTGAGTATGGATATAGATTGTTTTCAAAACGAGTCGGGCAGTTAGTCGCATGCCTTGACAGCGTAAGAAGTAGGTTAAGATACCGTTCGCACAATACGTCCGTGCCACAAGTCGACTAAATTGAGACAATAGTGAATAGTGTTAGGCAACCGTCCCCTGCGGGGACTGAACGGACAGATGCATATGCCGAGCAAAATCGAAAAAAAGCAAGCCGCCGCAAAGCTGCGCAAACCGCCGCGCGACTTCTCGTACACGCAGAACCGAGAGCTCAGCTGGCTGCGCTTTGACAACCGTGTGCTTGACGAAGCCTTCGACGAGACCGTTCCGCTGTTCGAGCGCCTCAAGTTCGTGTCGATTTTCGAGTCTAACCTCGACGAGTTTCTCATGGTGCGCGTGGGCGGCCTGTCCGATCTGGCAGAGCTCAAAAAACAGCCTGTCGACAACAAGAGCAATATGACCGCCTCCGAACAGGTCGATGCTGTCATGGCCGAAATGCCCGGGCTCCTTACCCGATGGGAGTCCATCTTTAAGAGCATCGAGGGCAAGCTCGACACCCTGGGCGTTCACCGCGCCCGCATCGATTCGCTTACGCCCGAGGAGCGCACCTTTGTAACCCGCTACTTCCAGGCCTACGTGTCGCCGGTCATCTCGCCGTTGGTCATTGACCCGCGCCATCCCTTCCCCAACCTGCGCAACGGTGCACTCTATCTGGCTTGCGGCCTGGACGGCGTCACCGACGAGGAGAGCCTGCTGGGCCTTATCGAGATCCCCGCCTCGATGAACCGCGTGGTCGAGATCCCCTCGCCCACCGGCACCTACTCCTACATTCTGCTCGAGGACGTCATCCTCGCCTGTCTGGACAGCTGCTTTGGCTCCTATAAGCCACTCGACCGCGCGCTCATCCGCGTCACCCGCAACGCCGACATCGATCCGGACGGCGAGGGCGTCGAGGAGGAAGAGGACTACCGCCAGCACATGAAGCGCATCCTCAAGAAGCGCCTGCGCCTGCAGCCGGTAGTGCTCGCCGTCTCGGGTTCGCTCGAGAAGCAAACGCTCAAGACTATCCGCAAGGCACTCGAGCTTTCGCGCCGCTCGGTCTTTACCTGCGATATCCCGCTCGACCTAGGCTACGTCTTTGGCATTGAGGGCAAGATTCCCGAGCACCTGCGCAACGAGCTGCTCTTCACGCCGTTTAAGCCACAGCCCAACCCCACCATCGACATGACCCGCTCCATCCGTGAGCAGGTGCTGCAGCACGACAAACTGCTCTTTTACCCTTACGAGGCCATGAACCCGTTCTTGGACCTAGTGCACGAGGCCGCCTACGACCCCAAGTGCATCTCGCTGCGCATCACGCTCTACCGCGTGGCCAAGCAGAGCCGCCTGTGCGAGTCTTTGATCGACGCCGCCGAAAACGGCAAGGAGGTCACGGTGCTCATGGAGCTCCGCGCCCGCTTTGACGAGCAGAACAACATCGAGTGGGCCGAGCGTCTGGAAGAGGCCGGCTGCACCGTCATCTACGGCTCCGAGGGCTTTAAGTGCCACTCCAAGATCTGCCAGCTCACCTATCGCGAGGGCATGGCGCTTACGCGCCTAACGCTTTTGGGCACAGGCAACTTTAACGAGAAGACGGCCAAGCTCTACAGCGACTTTATGCTCATGACCGCCCATCCCGGCATCGGCGAGGACGCCAACCTGTTCTTCCGCAACCTGTCGCTGGGCAACCTGCGCGGCGATTACCGCTTCCTAGGCGTGGCGCCCGTAGGCCTCAAGCCGCTCATCATGCGCGGCCTGGATCGCGAAATTCAGCGCGCCCTCGCTGGCGAGCCCGCCCGCGTGTTCTTTAAACTCAACTCGCTCACCGACCGCGAGGTCATCGACAAGATTGCCGAGGCATCGTGCGCTGGAGTCCGCGTGGACATGATTATCCGCGGCATCTCGTGCCTCAAACCGGGTGTTCCGGGCAAGACCGAGAACGTGCATGTCCGCTCTATCGTCGGGCGCTTTTTGGAGCATGCCCGCGTTTACGCCTTTGGCGTTGACTCGGACATGATCTACCTGAGCTCTGCCGACATGATGACGCGCAACACCGAGCACCGCGTGGAGATCGCCTTCCCCGTGCTCGACCCCACCTGCCGCGCCCTGGTGCACGAGTACATGGGCATGCAGCTGCGAGATAACGTGAAGGCCCGCAGCCTGACGAGCGACGGCACCTGGGTTCCCGTGGAGCGCAAAGAAGGCGAGAGGCCCTTCAACTCGCAGGAGGCCCTGCTGGAGCGCGCCTATCGCAACGCCGAGGCCGCCGCGCAGCAGCGTGCACAGGAGAAGGAACGTGTGGCCGAGGAGGCTATTCAGAGCGAGCTTGAGCACGAAGAAGCAGTCGAGTCTGTTGCCGAGCCGGAGGCTGTCGTCGCTCCCCCGGTGGCAGAACCCGAGCCTGCCGAGGAGCCAGAGGCCGCACCCGAACCCGCTCCCGAGCCCGAGACGCAGCCGGCGGCGCCCGTGGTCCAGAAGGTCCAGGCGACCGTCATTGAT
This sequence comes from uncultured Collinsella sp., assembly GCA_900556285.1. GTDB lineage: Bacteria > Actinomycetota > Coriobacteriia > Coriobacteriales > Coriobacteriaceae > Collinsella. The sequence goes on from USOF01000014.1 coordinate 10,196, forward strand.
CCCGAGCCTGCACCTGAGCCTCAGCCCGAGCCGCAGGTCGTCGCCAAGCCCTCGTCCGAGACGAGCACCCGTCGCGAGAAGCCCGCTGGCAAGACCAAGGCCATCGAGCGTCATCGCCCCGGTCGCGTGCGCATGGGTCTGGGCCTGATTGGCTTAGGCCTAAAGACGCTCATTACCGGCAAGACCAAATAGACGTTTGTAGAAGCGCCCCGCATTTGAGGAAAGCCTCGGATGCGGGGCGCTTTTCCCTGCTACCATGGTGCGGACAACAACGCGAATGACAGGCAGGAATATGAAGCTCACCATAGAATCGATGACGTACGGCGCCGACGGGCTGGCGCACGCCGACAACGGCAAGGCCGTTTTTGTGCAGGGCGCCGTGGCGGGTGACACCGTCGAGGCCGAGATCGTGCAGGACGGCAAGTCGTTTATGCGCGCCCGCACCACCGAGATTCTGGAGCCGAGCCCCGACCGCATCCAGCCTCCCTGCCCCTTCGTGGGTGTTTGTGGCGGCTGCTCGTGGGGCAATCTCTCGCGCACCGCGCAGCTTACCGCCAAGGAGCAAAACCTGCGCTCCACGCTCGAGCGCATCGGCAAGTTCAGCCCCGATCAGGTCGATGAGCTGGTGCAACCTATCCGTCATACCAAGGACGACTGGGGCTACCGTAATAAAATCGAGCTCGAGCCGACCGTTGTCAACGGTCGCGTTCGCCTTGGCATGCACGGCGTCGATCCCAGCAAGATCGTGACTGTTGATTCGTGCCCGCTGTTCGACAAACGCTTCCCTAAGGCACTCAAATCTGTCGTCGGCGCACTCAACTATCTGAGCGGCAGCCACGACTTGGGCCTTGAGCGCGTGGGCATTCGTGCATCGCGCCGCACCAAGGCGCTCGAGGTCGCGCTTTGGACGCCCACAGGCTCCTTCCCGCGCTCACAGGTCTCGCGCGTTCTGGCAGACGCCGCACATCCCACGAGCGTAGTGCGTGTAATGAGCAAGGGCGAAAAGAAAGCCCGCCGTGTCTCCAAAGTCGAGATGCTCGCCGGCGAGGGCTCGTGGACCGAGAATATCGCCGAAGGCCAGATGCGCTTATCTGCCCCGTCGTTTTTCCAGGTCAACACCAAGGGTGCCGAGATTTTGATCGAGCTCGTCATGGACGCCCTCGACCCGCAGGAAGACGAGCTGGCCGTGGACCTATACTGCGGTGCCGGCACCTTTACCCTGCCGCTCGCCCGCCGCTGCGAATACGTAGCCGCCGTTGAATCCTATGGCCCGGCCGTTCGCGACCTACGGCGCAACCTCGAGATCGCCCGTTTGGACAACGTCGACGTAATAGGCGGCGACGCCGTTCGCGAGTTTCCGGACGAGGAAGCCGACCTCTTGGTGGTCGACCCTCCGCGCGCGGGCCTCGCCCCCGAGGCGATCGACCTCATCGCCTCCACGCCCGCCCGCGCCGTGGCATACGTCTCCTGCGACCCCGCGACCCTGGCGCGCGACCTTCGCAGGTTCTGCGATCAGGGCACCTTCGTCCCCGTATCCGCCACGCCGGTCGACCTCTTCCCCCAGACCTTCCATTGCGAGACGGTGGTCCATCTGGTCCGGCGGTAACGGCCCTCGCGGCGAAACTTGGATAAATCGCCGGCTGCAAATGCGTTTGCTTGCGATATTCGGGGTATAAGCGCGAAGACAGATTATTCCCCTTGCGCATCGCCCAACCGAAAGGACCTGTCTCTTATACACATCTGACGCTGCCGACGATCTTACGCGTGTA
>USOF01000015.1 GCA_900556285.1 uncultured Collinsella sp.
GACCAGAAGGTCAATGCCGCCTCGTTTCAAGGCACCTTGCTCGCTCTGGCGGGCTTTCGCTGTCGGTGCCAAAACATCGGCGTTGCCTTGATTCAAACCTGCCAAAAAGGGACAGGTTTATTTTGGTCGGTATTATCTGGGCAAACGTGGCCGTCTATCGCGATGTAGTCGTTGGGGACGTTCTTGTTTGACTAGTCGTTTAAGAACGTCCCCAACGACTACATGGCATGAGAGTGGATAATCTCCCGGTTTGAGTCTGCATTCAAGCTCAAAGTGGGAGATTATCCACTCTCGTTTTTGTTCTACCTACATTTGCAGGAACAGTTCGTGGAGGCGGGTGTCTTCGTCGAGCTCGGGGTGGAAGGTGACGCCGAGCTGGTTGCCGTGGCGGGCGGCGACGATGCGACCGTCGACTTCGGCTAGGGCCTCAGTGTCGCCGTGCACTTCGACGATGCGGGGCGCGCGGATAAACGTCAGCGGCACCTCACCGTCGATACCGCCTACCTGCCCCTTGGTGCGAAAGCTGCCGAGCTGTCTGCCGTAAGCATTGCGCTCAACGAGCACATCCATGGTTGCCAAACGCGGCGTGCCCTTATCGTCATGGGCGGCAAGATCGCGCGCCAACAGAATCAAGCCGGCGCAGGTGCCCAGGACGGGCATGCCCTCAACAATGCGGGTGCGAAGCTCATCGAGCATACCAAGCTCGGCAAGTAACTTGCCCTGAACGGTGGACTCGCCGCCGGGGAGGACCAGGCGGTCAAAGTTCTGCTGCAAATCGGCCGCCTGCCTCAGCTCGATACAACGTGCGCCCAGCTCGGACAGTCTTGCCTCGTGCTCGGCAAAAGCGCCCTGGACCGCCAGCACGGCGACCGTTTGGTCTGCATAATCGCTCATGTGCGATCCTTTCTGCTGGACTAGCGCCCGCGCTCCTCCATGATGATCTCGATTTCGTCGGCGTTGATGCCCACCATGGCCTCGCCCAGGTCCTCCGAAAGCTCGGCGATGAGCTTGGCGTCGGTGAAGTTTGCCACGGCCTTGACGATGGCGGCGGCGCGCTTGGCGGGGTCGCCGCTCTTAAAGATGCCCGAGCCAACAAAGACGCCCTCGGCGCCCAGCTGCATCATCAGCGCGGCGTCGGCGGGGGTCGCGACTCCGCCGGCGGCAAAGTTTACGACGGGGAGCTTGCCCGTGGCATGGACCCCGCGCACCAGCTCGACCGGAACCTGCAGCTGCTTGGCTGCCTCAAAGAGCTCGTCGTCGCGCAGAGCAACAACGTCGCGGATCTGCTTTTGGATCTTGCGCATATGGCGCACGGCCTGAACGACGTCGCCCGTGCCCGGCTCGCCCTTGGTGCGAATCATCGTGGCGCCCTCGGCAACACGGCGCAACGCCTCGCCCAGATCGCGGGCGCCGCAGACAAACGGCACGTCAAACTGGGTCTTGTCGATGTGATAGACATCATCGGCGGGGGAGAGGACCTCGGATTCGTCGATGTAGTCGATTTCGATGGCCTGCAGGATCTGCGCCTCGACAATGTGGCCGATGCGGCACTTGGCCATAACGGGGATGGAGACGGCCTCCTGGATGCCCTTGATCATCTTGGGGTCGCTCATGCGCGAGACGCCGCCTGCGGCACGGATATCGGCCGGGATGCGCTCGAGTGCCATGACGGCGCAGGCACCCGCCTCCTCGGCGATGCGCGCCTGCTCGGGTGTGGTGACGTCCATGATGACGCCGCCCTTGAGCATCTGCGCGAGCTCGCGATTGAGTTTGACGCGATCGGCCTTGCTGGTCTGTTCTGCCATGGTTGCTCCCTTGGTTGGCATGTACATTGCTTGACGGAACATCCTATCGGGGAGCTGGGTTTGGCGAAATACTCAGTTTTCGAGATAATAACAAGGTCAGACTAATGCCAGATTGAATGATTCGATAAGGTCAGGTGATAGACCCATGCTTGACTACAATTTGGAAAATCGCGGCGAAGCATCGCTTTATGAGTATGTTTACCAGCAAATTCGCGATGATATTGTTGCCGGGCGCATTGCGGCAGGGGAGCATCTGCCGTCTAAGCGCGCCTTTGCGAGTCATCTGGGTATCAGTGTCATTACCATCGAGAATGCATATAGCCAGTTGCTTGCCGAGGGTTATATTTGCTCAATGCCGCGTCGTGGCTACTACGCGTGCGAGCTTCCGGATGCGCCGGTTTTGGCTTTGGCTGCGGGGGATATCGACCGAGATGCCGTCCCTGTTGGTCCCAGCGCGCATGATGTCAACGGACAGATCGAGCGATTTGATGCGCTTTCTCCTTCCGCTTTGGAGGCGGCGCGGCTTTGGCAAAGTGCGCTACGGGCGACGCTGACGTCCGAAGATGAGCGTGAAATCTTTTCGCCCGCACCGGCGCAGGGCACCGCTCGACTGCGACGTGCGATTGCGCACCATCTGCGCGGGACAAGGGGCATGAATGTCAATCCCGACAATATCGTTATCGGTGCGGGCGCCCAGCTGCTCGATACCATGTTGGTTCAGTTGCTTGGCGCGGACAAGGTGTATGCCGTCGAGGATCCAGGCTATTTGCGCTTGACGCGCATCTATCAGGCCATGGGTTGCGAAGTGCGGCATGCCCCGTTGGATGCTGAGGGCGTGGACTTGAGCGCGCTGCAGAAAACCGGGACCGATGTCCTTCATCTGATGCCGTCTCATCAGTATCCGACCGGTCTTGTGACGAGCATTGCACGTCGCTATGCGTTGCTGAGCTGGGCCGCCGAGCGGCCGGGTCGGTATCTCATCGAAGACGACTTTGATTGTGAGTTTCGCCTTGCCGGCAAGCCGATTCCCGCGCTCGCGTCGATCGATGCCGCTCAATCGGTCATCTATACCAACACGTTTTCGAAGAGCCTTTCATCGGCGTTGCGTTTGGCGTACATGGTGTTGCCCGATGAGCTGATGGAACGGTTTGGGCGCGACCTTGGTTTTTACGCTTCGTCGGTGAGCTCTGTTGACCAGGTCGCTTTAGCGCGCTTGCTGGAATCGGGTGATTACGAGCGGCATGTGAACCGCGTGCGCGTGCGTGCTCGCGAGACACGCGATGGCCTGGCAGCGCTTGTACGGAAAGCGTTTCCGGCAGGGGAGGTCTCGATCGAGCATGCAGACGCGGGCCTTTACTGCACTGTTGCCCTGGCCGAGGACAAGGCGGGGGAGAGTTTCGCGAAGGCTCTCGCTGACGCTCGTATTTCCTATGTCAACATCGCCGATTGCCTGTGGACGGCTGATCGGGCATCGACTAAGAACGCTCCATCTCGCGTCCTCATACAATACGACGACCTGAGCCCTCAGTCGCTCAGTGTTCTTCAAGAGCAGCTGCAATAAGCCCACGAAGAAGGCCCGAACCATGCGGTCCGGGCCTCATCGAGCTAGAGGTTATGTCTCAGGCAGTTGGCTTAGCCAAAGTAGCGCTTGAGCAGGCCAGCGAAAGCCTTGCCGTGGCGAGCTTCGTCGCGAGCCATCTCGTGCACGGTGTCGTGGATGGCATCGAGACCAGCGGCCTTGGCACGCTTGGCAAGATCGGTCTTGCCGGCGGTGGCGCCATTCTCGGCTTCAACGCGCATTTCGAGGTTCTTCTTGGTGGAGTCGGTCACGACCTCGCCCAGGAGCTCGGCGAACTTGGCGGCATGCTCTGCCTCCTCGTGGGCAGCCTTCTCCCAGTACAGGCCGATCTCGGGATAGCCCTCGCGATGAGCGACGCGAGCCATGGCCAGGTACATACCGACCTCGGAGCACTCGCCCTCAAAGTTGGCACGCAGGTCGGCAACGATGTCCTCGGAGACGCCCTCCATCTTGGCGACGCCCACGACGTGCTCGGCAGCCCACTCGAGCTGGCCCTCCTCCTGCTTCAGGAAACGAGAACCGGGAACACCGCACTGGGGGCACTTGAAGTCCTCGGGCAGCTGGTCGCCGTCGAACTCTTCCACATAACCGCAAACGGGGCAAACAAACTTCATGATTCGATCCTTTCGATCGATGGCGATTGTGCGCTCGTCCGGTCCCGTAAGGGCCCTCTCCGGACGTGCGTCTTGACGAGTTCTATTATCCATAAATGCAACCAAATGTGAAGCCTATTAGGAATGATTTTTAATAAAACAATTTCGAGATATGAAGATGTTGATTGATTAACGATTGGGAGGCCGTCTGCGATCTTTGCTGAGTACAATCAGGCGAGCAAATGTTGACCTATCAACAAATGAAGGAGTTTCCTTTATGCATCTAGCCCGTCGTGCCTGGTGCCGAACATATCAGACGGTTTTTCGCATTGCATTGCCGATCCTGCCCTATACCGAGCCGCGCATTTTAGAGCATGCCGAGGATGTGCCCGCGGTGCTTCAAAAGCGCTCGATCCAGAAGGTCCTTATCGTGACGGATCCCGGCATTGCCCGTCTGGGGCTCACGGCACCGCTCGAGGCGGCGCTCGCATCCAGGGGGATTGGCGTTACGGTCTATGCCGAAACGCGTGCAAACCCCACGGTTTCAAACGTGGAGGAAGCGGCGTTCCTGTATCGAGAGAGTGCCTGCCGGGCCATTATCGGCTTTGGCGGAGGATCAGCCATGGACTGCGCCAAGGGCGTGGGCGCACGCATTGCGCAGCCAAACAAGCCCATCAACAAGATGCGCGGCCTGCTGCGGATTCATCGTCGCCTGCCGCTGCTCATCGCCGTTCCCACCACGGCGGGCACGGGAAGCGAAATCACGCTTGCGGCGGTAATTACCGATGACGAGACGCACTACAAATACCCTATTAACGACTTTGTGCTCATCCCGCGCTTTGCGGTGCACGACCCCGAGTTTACGTGCGGCTTGCCCGCTTCCATTACGGGGCAGACGGGCATGGACGCCCTGACGCATGCCGTTGAGGCCTTTATCGGGCGAAGCACCATGCCCTATACGCGTAAGATGGCGCGTCAGGCGGTCCAGCTCATCCATGACAATTTGCTCGAGGCCTATGAGCATGGCGATAACATGCGTGCGCGTCGCAATATGCTTTCGGCGGCGTATAAGGCGGGTGTTGCCTTTACGCGCTCCTATGTTGGATACGTTCACGCCATCGCACACAGCTTGGGTGGGCGTTACGGGATTCCGCACGGCTTGGCCAACGCTATCATCCTGCCGCATATGCTTCGCGCTTATGGTGACGCCGCCGCCCCCAAGCTTGCCGATCTTGCTCGCATGGCGGGCATTGCGCCGGCTACCGCGCAGGACAGTCTTGCGGCCGAGGCCTTTATCGATTGGGTCGACCGCATGAACGAGGCCCTGGGAATCCCCAAATATGTCTCGGGCATTCGCCGCTCCGACATTCCGCAGATGGCGGCGCATGCCGATGCCGAGGCCAATCCCCTGTACCCCGTTCCGCTTTTAATGGACCGCTTGGAGCTCGAGCATATGTACGAAGTCGTTGCAGGTGGTATGTTTGAGGGCGAGAATTAGGAGGGTCCATGAACACCGAGGAAATTGCGCGCATCGTCGGCGATCAGCGCGCCTACTTTAAGACGCACGCCACGTTTGATGTCGATGCTCGACGTCGCGCGCTCGTGAGTTTACGCGATGCGGTGCGGGCCCACGAGGCCGATATCGCCCATGCGCTCAAGACCGATTTGGGGAAGTCGCATGACGAGGCCTATATGTGCGAGATCGGCACGTCGCTTTCCGAGATTCGACATCAGATCGCTCATGTGGCGCGATGGAGTCGTCCGCGCCTGCGTCCGTGCGACCTCGCTAACGCCGTGAGCGTGTGCAAAACGCAAGCCGTGCCCTATGGCGTCACGCTCATCATGGCTCCGTGGAACTACCCGTTTTTGCTGACGCTCGAGCCGCTCGCCGGCGCGCTCGCCGCGGGTAACACCGTGGTTATCAAGCCGAGTGCCTATGCTCCGGCATCGAGCGCGGTGCTCAAGCAAATCTGTGAAGAGGCATTTGATCCGCGCTTGGTGACGGTCGTCGAAGGCGGGCGTGCCGAAAACGAAGCGTTGCTCGATGAGTGCTGGGACAAGATCTTCTTTACCGGTAGCGTTCCGGTCGGCAAGCTCGTCATGGAGCGTGCAAGTAAAAACCTCACACCCGTGACGCTTGAGCTGGGCGGAAAGAGTCCCTGCATCGTGGATGCGACGGCTAACTTGAAGGTCGCGGCACGCCGTATCGCCTTTGGTAAATGGCTCAACGTGGGGCAGACCTGCGTGGCGCCCGACTACCTGCTGGTCGATACGCGCGTGCACGACGAGCTGCTGGGTCTCATCAAGGAGGAGGCCCGCCGTATGTTTGGAGAGCATCCGCTCGATAACGAGGATTACGGGCATATCGTCAACGCCAAGCATTTTGCGCGCGTGCGCGGGCTGATCGATCCCGATAAGGTCGTGCTTGGAGGCGCCGCGCGCGAGGCTTCGCTCAAGATCGAGCCGACGATTTTTGACGGCGTGTCCCCCGATGACGCCGTGATGCAGGAGGAGATTTTCGGCCCCATCTTGCCGGTGCTGACGTTTGAGAGCCTAGACGAGGCCGAGACGTTTATTACGGATCGTCCGACGCCGCTGGCCCTGTATATCTTTAGCCAAGACCGCGCAGTTCAGCAGCGCTTTGTGCGCTACGTGCCCTTTGGCGGCGGCTGCGTCAACGACACGATCATGCACCTGGCTACGAGCCATATGGGCTTTGGCGGCATGGGTGCGAGCGGTATGGGACAGTACCATGGACGCGAGAGCTTCGATACGTTTAGCCACAAGAAGAGCATCGTGAACAAGGCAACGTGGCTGGACGTGCCATTCCGTTACGCTCCTTATGCAAACTGGAAGCATAAGTTCGTGCGCATGTTTGTGCATTAGAAAAGGGTGCGGGCAATACGAACAGATGTTCCTATTGCCCGCATTTTGCGTTAGACTACTGCTATGGAGCACGGATGGGCCAACTCCCTTTAGAAGGGATTTGGTATGAACGTAAGCGATGTTATTTCGTTATTGGCGTTGTTGATCGCGGCTATCGAACTCGGCCTGTTTATCGGCCGAATGAAATAGCCGCCCCCGCGTAAGCGAAGACGGCCACTTCTCACGATGAAAACGTGTATCGGAGTTGGCAAGACCCGCAGCCACGGGTGCCATCCGTGTCCCTATCTTAGCTGTAAGCGTTCCGCCGCGCAAGCGTTGCGGCAAGCGATTGAAAGACGCGGACGGGATGAATTTGTGTCCGCACGGGCCCGTAGACTTCTCAACTATGTTGTGGATGCTCGCTAATCGGTAATGGAGGCGCACGTGTTTGATAACGATGACCTGTTCGATCTGACAGACGATCCGTTTGAGTGGGATATGCTACTCGATGACGATGAGTTGGAGCAGGACCGTAAGAAGCGGCAGGGCAAGAAGGCGCGGGATGACGCTTCGAAAAAGCAGGACAAGCGCCGCCGAGGTCTGTTCGGCGGGCTCTTTGGGTAACCGTCGCATCGCCGCGTCTGTATACTAAACAGGTCTTATACGCGTTGCGAAATGAGGACAGAGACGATGATGTGGTTTACCGCCGACCTGCACCTGGGCGATACGAATATCTTGCGCGACATGGATCGACCGTTTGATTCGGTCGAGGAGATGAACCGCAAGGTCATCGATGCCATCAATGAGTGCGTGGCTGTGGACGACCGCCTCTATATCTTGGGAGACTTTACCTATCGCTTGCCCATGGCGGAGGCAGTGCGCCTGCGCGAGCGCATCGAATGCCAGAACGTGACGCTCATCCGTGGTAACCATGATGGCGATTGGGAAGATCCGGACGCGCCGCACATTTGGGATGAGGTGCGCGATTATCTGGAGGTCGCCCCCGGTTACGCTAAAGGCCATCGCCTGGTAATGAGCCATTACCCCATGCTCAGCTGGAATGGCAAGGCGCGCGGCGCCATTATGCTTCATGGGCACATCCACAGCAGGGGAGACCGCACCAATGCGCGCAACCGCGATCGCGAGCGCCCTATCTTTCGCTACGACGTTGGCCTCGATGCCAACAACTACAAGCCCGTAAGCCGCGACCAGATTCTCGGCTTCTTTGGACTATAGCCCTCAAACCATCACAAAGGGGACAGGCACCTTTTGTGGTGGTCCTTGCATAGATTGGAGTCGCTATGAAGCAATTGCTCATTCGTGCCGACGATATCGGTTATTCGTATGCCGTTAACCTGGGGATTGCCCGCAGCATCAATGAGGGTCTGGTGCGCTCGGCGGGCTTGATGCCCAATATGCCCGAGGCCGAGCGTGGCTGGTCGCTCGTGGTGGACGCCGGCATTGCGGTGGGCCAGCATACCAACGTGTGCCTGGGCAAGCCGTGTGCCGACCCGGAGCTCATTCCGAGTATGCTCAACGAGAGCGGTGAGTTCCATAGCAGCCGTACCTTCCGCGAGCATTTTAAGCGCGGCGAAGAACTGATCGACTTTGATGAGGCCTGCATCGAGATCCGCGCGCAGCATGATCGCTTTGTAGAGATTGTGGGCCGCGAACCCGATTACTTTGAGGCCCATGCCGTCATGAGCAAAAACCTTAACCGAGCGATCTCGGCGGTTGCTCAGGAACTGGGCCTTAAGGAACAGAAGGCGAGCTTCGACCCCACGGCGGTTGTGCGATGCGGTGCCACCGACCTGCGCATGGTGATGCACTCGATGGAGCCGGGCTTCGAACCCAAGGATTCGATTATGCAGACGGTTCGCGAGATGGCGGACGGCGAGACGGTCGTCTTTGTGTGCCATCCGGGCTATCTCGATCGTTTTATCTTGGAGAACAGCTCGCTTACGACCGATCGCACCAAGGAAGTCGATGCGCTGATCGACCCCGAGCTTCGCGCTTGGCTTGAGTCTCAACCTGATCTTCGCCTGATCGACTGCCGCGACCTGTAAGGACCCAAGCCACCACAAAGGGGATAGGCACCCTCGCGGTGGATCTGGCGCCGTTGCCATTATGGCTGCGGCGCCTTATTTGTCCGCGTGGCGCGGTAGAGTGTAGAAGGTTGAAATTTGCGTCCATCGAGGAGCTGCTATGAACGAGATCAAGTGCCCACATTGCGGCGAAGTTTTTAAGGTCGATGCGTCCGGTTATGCGGATATCGTCAAGCAGGTGCGCGATGCCGAGTTCTCGCGCGATCTTGATGAGCGTGTAAAGGCCGTCCAGCGTGAGGGGGAGCAGGCGTTGGAGCTTGAGCGCTCTCGTTCGACGGTCGCCCTGCAGGAGGTGGAGTCTCAGCGTAGCGCTCAACTTGCCGAGCAGAAAAACGCCGCGGCTCAGGAGCTGGCACAAGAGGTTGCCAAGCGTGATGCCGAGCTTGCCGAATTGCGTGCCAAGCTCGAGGGCGCTGCCGCAGAGCGCGAGAGTGCAAGCCAGCGCGCGGCGGTTGAGGCCCGTGCCGACGCTCAGAAAGAGAACGCCGAGCTCCAGCGCGAAATCGACAACTTGCGTGCGCAGCTGGGGCGCAAGGATGATGAAGCCAAGCTTGCCGAGGCTTCGGCGCGCAATGCTGCTCAAAACGATTTAGCCGCACGTGATGCCCAGATTGCCGAGCTGCAGGCCAGGCTTGCCGCGGCGGACAAGGCACGGGAGATGGCGCTTGCCGCTGCCGCGGCCGAGTCGCAGCGTGAGCTCGATGCCGCTCACAACGAGGCCGAGCGCACGCTTGCTGACTATCAAGCGAAGGTGCAGGAGAAGTTTTCTGCCGCAAAGGCTCAGTCTGAGCAGGAGGCCGAGGGTCTGCGTGCGCAGCTGCGCGAGCAGGAGCTGATGGCAAAAATGAGCCTGTCTGAGGCGGTTGCCGCGGCGGAGCGAGAGCGCGATGAGGCGCGTGCCAAACTGACGAGCGAGCTGGCGGTGCGCGATTCGCGCGAAGAGCAGGCCAAGGCGGCACATGAGCTCGAGCTTGCGCAGGCCAAGCGCGCGAGCGATGACCTGATTCGCTACAAGGATGAAGAGATCGAGCGTCTTAAGGACATGAAGGTTCGCCTGTCCACCAAGATGGTGGGCGAGTCGCTCGAGCAGCACTGCGAGACCGAGTTTAACCGTTTGCGCATGACGGCATTTCCCAACGCGTACTTCGAGAAGGATAACGATGCGTCCGAGGGTACCAAGGGCGACTTTATCTTCCGCGAGTGCGACGCGAGCGGCAACGAGGTCATTTCGATTATGTTCGAGATGAAAAACGAGAACGACGAAACCGCGACCAAGCATAAAAACGAGGATTTCTTTAAGAAACTCGACCACGATCGTCGCCAGAAAGGCTGTGAGTACGCGGTGCTCTGCACGCTGCTCGAGCCCGAGAGCGAGCTTTACAACGCGGGAATCGTGGACGTGAGCTATCGCTTCGAGAAGATGTATGTGATCCGCCCGCAGTTCTTCATTCCCATCATTACGCTGCTGCGCAATGCCGCCATGGGTTCGCTTCGCTATAAGCAGGAGCTGGCGGAGTACAAGCAGCAGAATATCGATGTCACGAACTTCGAAGCCAAGATGGAGAAGTTCAAGAACGATTTCGGCCGCAACTACGAGATCGCGAGCCGCAAGTTCCAAACGGCAATCGATGAGATCGACAAGACGATTAGCCATCTGCAGAAAACCAAGGAGGCGTTGCTGTCCTCCGAGAACAATCTGCGCCTAGCCAACAAGAAGGCCGACGATCTTACCATTCGCAAGCTCACGTGGGGCAACAAGACCATGAAGGCGGCGTTTGACGAGGCGCGCGAGGCTGCGCCGGAGACAAGCGATGCGCCAGCCGAGGCGGATTCGTATGAGGTCGAGGATGCCGAATAGGGTATAGCGGATAGTGCAAAAGCGGGGCCGCTGGCGATGTTGCCAGCGGCCCCGCTTCGTTTCGTCCCATTCTGTTCGGCTAGTCCTCGAGCAGGTCCTCGATAAAGCCGACGCGGTAGTTTTTGAAAATGACCTCGCCGCCGTCTTGTGTGGCGTCCAGATCGACATCGCCCATGATGCCAAAATCGTGGTCGCCGTCCTCGTCGGCAAAAATCTGGTGCACGTGCCATACGTGCAGCGTCTTCTCGTCGGACTCATCGATGGAAAACATCGCGGCGCTGCGGGCGTCTCCGTCGGTGAGGATTTCCTCGTGCTGATCATGGTAGGCATCGAGCGCCTTTTGCCAGCGGATCTCGCTCATGCCCCAGTCGTCGTCGAGCTCGCCCAGGTCGCGCACGTGCTCGCGGGCGGCAAGGGTCACGCGGCGGAAGAGCGCGTTGCGCACCAACAGCGTGCAGCCGCGGCGGTCCGCCACGACCTCGTCGATGCCCTGCGGCGGCGCGGCGTCGAGGGCTGCCGGGTTGCCGGCGTTCTCCCACTCGTCCACCAGACTCGAGTCGACCGAGCGCACCACAAAGCCCAGCCACGAGATAATGTCGCGCAGGCGCTCGTCGCGCTTCTCGATGGGCACGGTGCGGTCGAGTGAACGATAGGCTTCTGCCAGGTAGCGCAGCAAAATGCCCTCGGAGCGGGCGATGCCGAGCTTTTGAATGTAGCCCTTAAAATCGCTCGCGCTTTCCAGCATATCGCGCAGGACGCTCTTGGGAGAGAGCTGGTAGTCGTTTGCCCAGGGTACTTCCTGGCAGTACTTGTCAAAGGCGGCGTCGAGCAAATCCTCGAGCGGCTTTTCGTACGTGACGTCTTGAATGCGCTCCAAGCGCTCCTCATATTCGATGCCGTCGGCCTTCATCTCGGCCATAGCGCGATCGCGTGCGGCGCGCTCCTGTGCGCGCAATACCTGCTTGGGGTCCTCGAGCGTAGCCTCGACCATCGAGATGAGGTCCATGGTATAGGTCTCGCTCTCGGGATCGAGCAACTCCAGCGCGGCAAGCAAAAACGGCGAGAGCGGCTGGTCGAGCGCAAAGTCCTCGGGCAGGTCGACCGTCAGCGCATAGTCGATGTCCGGCACGGTGTCAGCC
>USOF01000016.1 GCA_900556285.1 uncultured Collinsella sp.
CGAGATGCTCAGGAGTCTCGTGGGCTCGGAGATGTGTATAAGAGACAGGTACAGCTTTTACGTGCCGCCACACGGAGCTTAGCTCAAGATTATTATCTATAACTCAAGCCACTAAAGCAAGCTACGCACGGGCATGGTCAAATTAAATTCAAACCTTGGTCATCAATCACATCTACCGCGGGCCGATAACGCCCGCCTCATGTGCTGCGATATAATCAATCTCACTAGATGCCAAATCAGCAAGCCGAAGGAGCTGACGTGCTAACAATTCACTATGGTGATATGGAAAACGTTATCTACAACACGTCCGTTTACTTCGATAACGTATATTCGCCCCAGTGGTTTCAAGACTCCTTTGCCCAAAGGGTCATAAAATCCATCGACAAAGGCACCGTGGTAGGCCCCAATGCAATCGATACCAAGATTCTAGGCATCATTCCTCCCGAGAAACTATCCAGCGGCACCAAAACGCTACTGCTTATGTACTTTATGCCGCAGAATATATATAACGCCTCAAATTGCGGTGATAATTGCGCCTACTGGATTCTGAGGATCGCCGCGCAAAAGGATCTAACAATCAATCTCTACCACATAATGGATTTTGGAAACGGCAAATTCACGGTAACCATTGCAAATACGGGCGATATAGTCCACACAATGTTTGACCTTGTCCCCATAGCTGGAAAATGCCTAAGGGAGAACTCCTGATGCGCGGATCATACAAGGTAATTATTCAAAATAACCGGGTTCAGTTTAAACTGACCATCAATAGAAATCTGACCATCATCCAAGGTAACAGTGCTACAGGCAAGACAACTCTGCTTGATATGGTGGCAGCTCACGAAGAGCTTGGGGCACAAAGCGGCGTAACAGTAAGTTGCAAAGTGCCCTGTAAAACAATATCTGGAAAATATTGGCGTAGAGATCTCCAAGAGATTTCCAGCAGTATTGTTTTTATTGATGAGGGCAATACTTTTGTTCGATCAAGAGAATTTGCCCATGAAGCAAAGCGTAGCTCAAACTACTACGTAATTGTCGCCAGAGAGTCACTGCGTCAACTGCCCTATAGCGTTGATGAAATCTACGGTCTTAAGAACACCAACCGAACCACAACGAAGTATCCCGTTTACTCTCGTGTCTACACCTCTACATATCGTATTTACGGTGATACTGATTTTAGAGGCGAGAGGCCCGAGCTTGTCATTGTCGAGGACACAAATTCGGGCTACGAATTCTTCAGTTTGCTATGCAAAAAGAGCAGCATTAAATGCATCAGCGCGGGAGGCAAATCAAATATTTGCAACTGCATTATGGACGCACCGGAAAACGACATCCTCGTGATTGCCGACGGTGCCGCCTTTGGACCAGAAATTGCGGAAGCAGCTGCTCTATTGCGCCGAAAGAACATCAAGCTATTCCTACCGGAATCGTTTGAATGGCTCGTGTTGAAGTCGGGATTATTCAACAGCAAACACATTAAGGACATGCTGCTTAACCCCGCTGAACATATCGAAAGCTCAAAGTTCTTTAGCTGGGAGAGGTTCTTTACTGCAGAACTCATCGAATGCTCACGAGACACACGTTTTCGATATGACAAGAGCTGCATGAACGAGGAGTACTTGAACCCCACCGCCCTTGCAGCTCTTGAGGATACTTTGCCGGAACTTGGCATTACTTCGCACTAAAACGAGAAGTACTCACTGTCGGAGGATAGGTTCGGTCCGAGCCACGGGTCACCATCGAGGAAGAGCTCCGGCCAGCGTTGCATGAACAGAGCTTGCTCGCGTTTCCAGCGGCGCAGCTTTTCCTCGTTAGCCTCTTCCCTGCCGCGCGAGGTGAACTCGTAGTGGTACAGCTCGGCATAGGGCGTAAAGATGGTGCGGTAGCCCGCCTCCCACACGCGCAGGCAAAAGTCTGCGTCGTTAAAGCCGACGGCGAATTCCTCGTTGTAGCCCCCGACCTGCTCAAATACGTCACGTCGCACCATCTGGCAGGCGCCCGTTACGGCGCTAAAGTTGCCCGGACGCACAGCACGGGCAAGATAGCCCTCGCGCTTTGCCGAGAAGTCTTGGTTGGCATGGGCAAGTGCGCCGCGCACACCGACCAAAATGCCAGCGTGCTGCACCAGGTGGTCGGCAAAATAGAGCTTGGCACCCACCACGCCCGCATCGGGACGTTGCAGACAACCCATCATCTCTTCGATAAAGTCGGGGCTAATGACCTCGGTATCGTTGTTGAGCAGCAGCAGGTAGTCGCCCTTGGCGTGCTCCACACCAAAATTGATGATCTGAGAGTAATTAAACTCGCCCGGCCAGTACGCAACGCGCGCGATGCCCTTGCCTTCTGATGCTGAAGCCACGCGCTCTGACAGGGTTTCGTAATACGCAAACGTCTCCGGGGCTTCGCTGTTGTTCTCCACCAAGACGATCTCGTAGTTGGTATACGTGGCCTTCTGGGCGATCGACATCACACAGGCGTCAAGCGTCTCAATGTGATCCTTGGTGGGAATCACAATGCTCACCAGCGGCGCAGGCTCCGGCAGCGCAAAGCGCATGCGGTAGACAAACGGCGTCTCGGTCTCCTCGACCGTTCCGCAAATGCCCAGCGCGTTAAAGTGGCGCTGCAGCGCAAGACGACCGGCTTCAATAGCATACGGCTTGCTATCGGCAGAGCCATCGGCGGTCGACCCCGGATGAACGCGCCAGTGATACAGCACGTGCGCAACATGTTCAAACCGCGCGCCCGCCGCAAGGCAGCGGAGCGTCAGGTCGTAGTCCTGGGCACCCGCAACGTCTTCTGGGGACGTGCCGATACGATCGATAAGCGCCTTCTCCACCATCAGGAAATGCGTCACGCAGTTATGGCTATAGAGCAAGTCTACATTGAGCTTGGTCTTAAAGACCGGCTGGCCCCACTCCCCCGTTTTCTGAAACATGTCCTCGTCGCAGAACAGGACCTGGGGACGCTCGCCCTCGGCAGCATTGTTCAGCGCGGCAACATAGTGGAACAACGCGTCCGGCTCCAGAATGTCATCGTGGTCCAAGAACGCGATGTAGTCGCCCATCGCTTGCTCAATACCCGCGTTGGTGTTGACCACAATGCCGCCGTTGCCGGGCAGCCCAAAGCGACGAACGCGCTCGTCGTGGGCGCCTGCCGCAAGGTCGGCAACCGCATCCCATTCAGGTGAGGCATCCATAAGGAGCAATTCCCAGTTGTCATAGCTCTGGGCTAGCACCGAGTCCAGCAGCTCGCGCAGGTAGACTCGATCGGTCTTGTAGCACGGCACCACAATGCTCACGAGCGGCCTATAGGCAAAGGCCGCCGAAGCGACACGCTGGCACGCCAAATCGCCCGGCTTTGCGCGATGCTGCTCAAACCAACGTCGATAAGCTGCGTCGTCTGCACGCGCGTCCTTCATACGGTTCCAGCTGTCGTCGACCATGCCGTTGTACAGGCGACCATCCATGGCGCAAAACCCGCTCTGGATCTGCTCTGTGGGATCGCTCACAATCGCGACAAAATCTCGTATATCCTGAGGCATCTCAACGCTCAGAAACGTTTTATTGACGCGGCATCCGTCCTGCTGCGGCACATCGACCTGCGACTCAAACACATGCACGGTGACATCGATGGCATTCATATGCGTATCGGAGATCTGGAACTCGGGTGCGCACTGGGGGTCTCCCGCCCAGGTAACCTCATAGCGCCACACCGCGCCGGAGTCTGCCGGCAAATAGCGAATGGCATCGATCTCGTAGCGACCGCAGCATTCGCCACGCTGCGCATCGCGGATAAGCGCGCACAGCGCAGGCTTTGCTTTGTAGTTAATCTTGGATTCCAGCTTGGCCACGCGGCTATCGAGGCGAATAGAGCCCAACCTTTGACCACCGGATGCAAAAACGACATCCATCGACGAGCCATCCAAAAACGGAAGCACCAAGACGGCGAGCTCGCGCTCGTAACCGGAAACGGAAGGGCAAAGCGCCAGCACACGGCCATGATCGACCGGGAGCACCAGCGACGGCACACGAGAACCGCTCGTCGTCGCATGGACAAACGCTTGAGAACCCTCCCGCTCAATAAGCGCGGCGACATCCTGACCGGCAAAACGAAGCAGCACAAACAGACGGCCCTGGCTGCGGCAAAGTGCCAAACGTTTGATACTCATCTACACTTCTCGCTTTCCCAGGGCGTTCGCTGCCATGCGTTTGCAGGCACCCAGGCGCCCAAACCTCAAGACGTCGTAATCGAACATGAGCTTTTTGCACAAACGAGCAGCAGGGGCCTTACCGATAAGTGCCGCGCGCACCATGGCGGCAACCGAAGGAGCACATTGTGCGAGCGCAGCATCGTTGTCCACGGCAGAACCGTTAAGCGCCGCGGCAACGGCAGCAAACACTTTGCCGCAGTCCGAACCCAGCAACCTCAGCGCATCGTACAGCACCAGATCACACAGGAAGTACGCCAGGTCATCAGCATGCTGTGCGTCGAGACCGTCGCGCTGCCAGTCAGCCAGCATAGCGGAGTAAATCTTCACGTGCTCCAGCAGACGTGTCTCGTCGTCGTAGCGCATGGTGTCCATGAGCGAACCCTTGCGAGCCACGCGATAGTCGTACAACTTGTTCGAGATAAGCGCGGTCTTGTGCGAACGACCGTACACGGCAAAGTCGAAGACCTGGTCCTCGCCATACTTAACGGTTTCGTCGAACACGATCCCGTTGCCCAGCAAGAAGTCGCGCTTGCAGGCGGTGCGCCATGCAAAGGGACGAGACGCTTCCTTAAACAGCAGGTCGGAGCTATAGCCCTCAAACGACACATCGCGCGGGCTAAGCACATAGTTAAGCCACGGATACCCCGCCTCCAGCGGATACGGGTTCGCGCCAAAGGTCAACACGTCGCAGTCCTCGCGCTCAAAGGCATCGACGATCACGCGGCATGCATCGGGCGTAAAGCGGTCGTCGGAATCCAAGAACGCGACAATAGGCGCCGTGGACGCGGCGATGCCTGCATTGCGCGCGCTCGACAGGCCCCCGTTCTCTTTATCGACCAACGTAAAGCGCGCGTCCTTTTCGCAATAGGCAGCCGCAATATCGCGCGAACCGTCCGGCGAGCCATCGTTGACCAGCACGCCTTCCCAATCGGGCATGTCCTGCGCAAGCAGGGAGTCCAGGCACCAGGCCAGGCACTCCTCCACCTTATAGATGGGAACGACAACGGAAATCTTGGGGGTAGTCATAGCCAAGTGCTCCTACTGTGCGGCCGGCACGTCATCGGGATGCGGATTATCGCCGTAGGTGCGCTGATACGTCAGCACGCGCCAGACCAGCGGCAGGCCGCCAATCTTAAAGTAGTGCTTAAACGTATTGAGCTTGCCGGGCTTCTTAAAGTCAAAGCGCGAATCGATATAAGCACGGGGCGACTTGACCATCAGGCGCAAGTCGGTCTCGCCGCGCGGATCGAACAGCGACAGATCAAAGCGACCGGCATCCCAATCGGCCTTGAGCTCGGGCGAAGCCTTCTCCCAAAACTGCTCGCGCAGCTCATCGACCAGACGCTCGTCATTCCAGCGATACGTATCGACCTTCATGCGCATTAAAATGCCCTGGAGCTGAACCTTGAGCTCGGGACGTTCATCCAAAAAGCGCTGCATCTCGGCGTATTCGTCGCACACGCAAAATACCTTGTTGGGCGAATTAACTGAGCTCTTCTCGTTGTCTTGGCGATAGCACAAAATGGGGTCCGCGATAAACGCTGCACGCTCGGCGCATGCCCAAACCTTAAAGTTAAAGCCTGCGTCCTGATACGAGGCGCCCGGCGTGGGAAGGAACCGAATCTGATTGTCGTTGAGGAACTCGCGCCGATAGATGGCCGACCAAATGGAAGGTTTGCGGTAGAAGATGCCCGGGCGATCGACGGGGCGATACGCGGCGCCCGTCATATACTCGCCGATGATCCCAAACAGCTCACGGCGCTCGCTGGGCGTGGACCAATACAGATAAAAGTCGCCCTTTACCACATCGGCATGCTCAGCATCGGCCTTGGCGACCAGCTTTTGGAGCGAATCCTCAAACATAAAGTCGTCGGACTCAAGAATGCCCACGTACTCACCGCGCGCCATCTCCAGACCGCGGTTCATCGAGTCGCCGTAGCCGCTGTTGGCTTTGTCGATCATCTTTACACGGGGGTCGCGCTCCATGTACTCGCGGATGATATCCGGCGAGCTATCGGTGGAACCGTCATTGATACAGATGATCTCGATGTCCTTGAGCGTCTGCGCCACGGCGGAATCGAGGCACTCGCGCAGATAGCGCTCGACATTGCAAATGGGGACAAGCAGCGAAACTTTAGGGGTATCAGAGTTCTGCAAGAGAACCTCCTGTTGAATAGCGTGTAACAGGGTTTTTTTAGCAGCCGGGTTGCGGCGGGCGGCAGCGCTTGGAATTAGATAAAGCGCTCCAGACAGGCTTTGAGACCGCGAGTCGAAAGATAGAACAGCGTGGCGTCTGCCATCGAAACGCCCGAGGTCGCCGCAACGAGCTTGTGGGCAACACGCCGAACGGCGCCCTTAGCAGGCATATCCGCCCACGCCGTTCCCAAAAACGTCGTGAGATCCATGTTGACGCGAGCCGCCACGCGATGGAAACCATCGGCATCCAAGCGCGCCAGGTCGAACACAATTAGGTCTAAAAACCAAGTTATCAGCTCGCCGGGGCACAGGTCCAAAAGACCGTAGGCCGCCCAGTCCTCCAAGACCTCCTCGAGCATCCTCATGTGGGCGTCAAGCTTTTTGGCGCGAGCATCGGCACTGTTGAACTCGTGCGTCGCCGATTCACTCTCCATCACGTAGTGGTAGAACTTGTCCGGCATGACGACGGTCTTGCGGGCAAGCGCATAAGCCGCAAATTGGAAGACGACGTCCTCGCCCAAAGCCAAACCGGGGGCGAAGCGAATGCCTTCGCGATTGAGCAGCTCGCGCGAAAAAGCCGCACGGCAGGCATAGGGCTGCGCATTCGAATGGAACAGCAGTTGGGGATCACGGGCGCCGAAGGTACCAGCTTTAGGGCTCATGAGTTGCTGGACGCGTTTGGGGGCAGCATCGGCAGGTTCACAGACGCCGCCAAAAACGGCGGCCTCGGCATCTGCAGACTCCATGGCATGCAGCACGCGCTCGACCGTCTGCGCATCGATGTAATCGTCGGCGTCCACAAAAAAGACGGTCTCGCCCTCGGCGGCATCGATACCGGCATTTCGAGCACACGAGACGCCCGCGTTTTCCTGGTCAATCACCAGCACGCGATCGTCAGACTGCGCGATTTGACGCAAGATGCTTAACGAATCATCAGTCGAACCGTCGTTGACGCAGACAACCTGAATCGAGCGCTCGGACTGGGCCAACAGCGAATCGAGGCATCGCTGAATGGAGCGCGCAGAGTTGTAAACGGGGACGACAATGGTGGCTTTAGGACACGAGGCCTCTCCCATGCCGACCTACCCCCTCAGCGATTCGATGAGGAAGGCGGCGACCACGCCAGGACCTCCAACCGAGGCGTAATACTTAGCGCGCCCCAAGGCACCATCCGTCGCAAAACTCGGATGCTCGTCAACCCAGCCCTCAGGATCTTTGAGAATGGCAGCGAGATTCGCGCGCTTCCACGGCTTGAGGTCGTCAAGCGAAAACTCCCCCGCGTCCAAGGCCGCCTGAAATTCCTTAGCCATCTGCACCAGGAACTCCTTATAGAACTTAGGCGCCAGGCGCACGTAGTTCCACATGTACGAATCGTACTTAATGAGCTGATTGAACTTGAGCATGCGCGCGACATCGCCGTTTGCGTGGTCGCGGGCATAATCCTCTCGAATCCAACGCTCAATCTCGGCATACTCGGTATTGACGCAAAAGACCTTAGCCGAAGAATTGACCGAGGAATTCTCGTTGTCCTGACGATACGACAACACGGCATCATGCAGGTAAACAGCCTTATCGGCGCACGCGATCACCTTAAAGGCGAATGACGTGTCCTGAAAGGATGCCCCCGGAGTCGGCAGGAACTTAATGCCGTTGCGCTCAAGAAAATCGCGACGGTACACGGCCGACCAAATCGACGGCTTTTGCTTAAAGAACTGAGTCGTATCGCTCGGGTGCACCGGCTTGCCACAGTCCTTGGCTTTAAACATCTCGTGCAGCGAACGGCGCTCCTCGGGCTTAGACCAGTAGAAATCAAAGTTCGCCTTCGCGAAGTCGGCATTATTGCTATCGGCGGCCGAGACAAGCTTTTCGAGTGCGTCGGGCGCCATAAAGTCATCGGACTCCAAGATGCCAACGTACTTGCCACGCGCCATCTCCAGGCCGTGGTTCATCGAGTCGCCGTAGCCGCTGTTGGCCTTGTCGATCATCTTGACGCGCCCATCGCGCTCCATATACTCGCGGATAATCGCCGGCGAGTTGTCGGTCGACCCGTCGTTAATGCAGATGATCTCAATATCCTTGAGCGTCTGCACCAGGGCGGAATCGAGGCACTCGCGCAGGTAGCGCTGAACGTTATAGATGGGGATAAGCAGCGACAGAACAGGGCTGCCAGAGGCGTTAGTAGACAAATGTGCTCCTTAGGAAATACCTGCCGTTAATGGTATCAAAGGGTCGTCCCGCCCGCGGGCGTTTATATAATCTATGGAGCCCGCAGAGGCAAACCGATACGAAAGGACGTCATGCAGCACAAAGCCGCACGCAACATAGTCATCGAAGCGCTGCGCTTAATCGCGGTCGCCACGCCCATGGCAGGTTCCTGCGTTTTATTCAAACCTTGCCAACATGGCGCAGCGACCCTTTACAATAGGTGCCGTCCAACGGACGCATTCGATAGCTTCCGCGCAGCGCTCGTCCGCCGCGCGTGAAAGGATATATTCCCCATGACTTCCACCCTTCCCGCTCCCATCGACAAGCTCGCCATCGTCGTCGTCACCTATAAGCGCCAGGAGCTCTTGGCCAATCTGTTCGACTCCATGACCGAGCTCACGGCCGCACCTTGGCGCATCGTGATTGTCGATAACGAGAATTCGCGCGAGACCGAGGCCATGTGCTCTGCGTTCAACGAGCGTCTGGCAAACCTGTGGGGCATCGACGCCGAGCAGCCCGATGCACAGGGCGGCACCGATCGCGTCATCTACGCTCCGCAGCTCGAAAACGGCGGTGGCGCAGGCGGCTTTTCCGCCGGTACCAAGTGCGCTTATGACCTGGGCGCCCAGTGGTTCTGGGTGATGGACGACGACGTACTTGTCATCCCCGAGGGCATCGAGCGTCTTGCCAAGTGGACCGATCGCTACGATGTCATCCAGGGCTCGCGTCTGGATTTTGATGGCGGCGCGTTCTTTTGGCAGTACCAGCTCATCCTTTCGCTCGGCATCCCCAACCCCGTTGCCAAGTGGGATCTGGGCCCCGAGGGCTACCGCGCCATGAACCAGCTATGCTTTGAGGGCGGCATGTTCTCGCGCCGCGTGGTCGACAAGATCGGCCTGCCCGATGCACGATTCTTCATCTACGGCGACGATGCCTGCTATGGTTACGTGGCCAGCCAGCACTTCCCCGCCGCCGTTGTGGCCGACCTGGTGCTCAAGCGCGCCCGCGCCGTCTCTAACTGGGATATCGCCGGCAAGCGCCAGCTCAACTCCACGAGCGACACCAACCGTTACTACATCATGCGCAACCGCGGTTATCTGGCCCGCTACATGCAGATCTATGGCGACTATCACCCCATGCTGTTCCGTCTGGGCAACGCCGCGACCTTCTGCAAGGAGTTCATTCGCCTGGCCGCCGTTGACAAGTGCTTTAAGACCGGTATTCCGGCGCTGCGCCGTGGCATGAAGGACGCCCGCAAGATCGTCAAGGACCCCAACTGGAAGCCCATGCCGCCCCTGAAGGACACGGAACAGTAAAGGGCTTTCGCCCGCCGCTACAGACGTTGGCACACCACGGACACACGCTGCTCATCAAAACCGAACCCCCAGCGCGTGCGACCCACGCCGGGTCGCGGCACACGGATTTCGTCGATGCCGTCGCGCTCTATGTCGAGCAGCGCCTGCACGGCCAGCAATTCCAGGCCCAGCGCATCCACACCGGGGTCATACATCATGTTAATCGTTATCAGCGGACGTTCATCGAGCATACCGATCGTATCGGCTATGTCGAACACGACGCCCGTAGGAAAAACCTGGATGTCCCAGCGATCCGCGCCACACTTTCGCCTCGAAGCAGGATTGGCATAGCCCGGCAATCCAAAGCAGAGTCCTTGCAAGAGTAGGTGATATGGCAGCGGTGTATCTGGGTCGGTCGCACCGATTCCCGCATCTCCCAAGATGCAGCTTAGCGCCCGCCTCACGGTATCCTCGTTCCCATGGCACAGCCCGTCGCGAAACGCATCGACGTCTCGATTGTCTTCTGCAGCGCACTCAAACCACTCAATAATCACTAGACGCAAGGCCTGGCGAAGCTCGTTATTGGGCAATCGCAAAGCACGGAGGCGATCGCCATGCTCTGGCTCCTCAGTCATATCCGTCGTGAGAAAACCGGACAGATACAGCGCTGTCCACATACCATCGTCAGGCGAGACATCTGGCTCTGCAGTGCCCAAACAAAGCGGGACCTCAGCGCACCCATGGGCCTCGAGCAAATCAAACAAGACCGAAAGGCGGTCGAGATTCCACCCGGCAACTACCCTACTCAGGCAATCGGCATATCCATACAGATCGGCACGCACAGGCGCCGTGCAGCCTCGGCCCAGAAAACCGATCACACGCTCTGGACTCGAGCAATAGGCCCTGCCAAACCGATACCCCTCGAGCCATTCACGCGCATCATCCAGGTATTCCTCGCGCCCAGCATGATTCAAAAGAGCCTCGACCTCGGCATCCGAAAAACCGAAACATCGGTCACACCACGCCGACAGCGGCGTCGTCAGACAATACGAGCAGCCGCGCGAAGAAAGCGCCGCTTCGGCAGGACCGGGACACTCCCCCATCAGACACGTCAGCCGCAACGAATCGCGCGCAGTGGCAATGGCGTCAAACAGCACACGGTCAAGTAGTTCTGCCGGATCGGCGTCGGAAGCGTCCCTCGCGCTCACACGGCGAGACCACGCCGCATCGTACCCATCAACGAGCAATATAACCTGCTCATCGCAGGCAATCTCCAGCAGCTCTATGAGCACACCGAGCACCGAGTCAACCTCGTCCGCGCTCGCCACGCCACGCGCGACGCGTTCGATGTGACGCACCTTGTCTCGAGCTAAATCCGGAGCCTCCAAAAACGCCATCAGACGGGCGCACTCGCCCGAAAGAGCATTGTGCACGACGCCGGCAACAGCGGCCCCGCACCTTGCAGCGCCAGAAAAGTCCAGCGATATCACCGGATAGCAAGCATACTCATCCCGATAGCGCCCGCCGTTCGCATCCCAAATCTGAGCATCGGCAAACAAACGCTGACCAGAGCGACCGACCGCTGGACGCTCCAGAAAAGCCCTGAGCATCGACAAGTTCATGCTCTTGCCAAAACCCTCGGGTCGACAGCACACCACAACGGACGCGTCGCAGTCCAACACATCGGCAATAAACATGGTTTTGTCAACCAGCATGCAGCAACCAAGGGCCTCCGCATAGTCGTGCATGCCAATGGGCAAAACCGCATCGTCGGCACAGCCGATCAAGCGCACGCCAAAGCCAGCAGCACAATCAACATTTGCCTGTTCAGACACCAAAACGTT
>USOF01000017.1 GCA_900556285.1 uncultured Collinsella sp.
AGATGCTCAGGAGTCTCGTGGGCTCGGAGATGTGTATAAGAGACAGCGAAACCGACACCGCCAATGAGGTCAATTCGGATAGGCCTCGCTAGCCCCTAGTTACTTTTGTGAGAGACGCCGGCTCGGCTCATCGAACACCAAAAGGGGCTGGTTCTGGATACCCAGAGCCAGCCCATTTCGCATTAGATATCATCAGGGGAGTCGAGTTCTGCCTCGAGCTTGGCACGGCGTCTTTTCGCCAACAATCCGCACGACATGTCTTCGACAGCGTATCCAACCGCAAACGCAGCAAGACACATTCGGCCGTCTTCAAACTTACTCGGACAGAGCCGACTCGGTTTTGTCCGAGTAAACGAATCTCCATCGAACTCCGAACGATTGTTCGATGGATTTCGTGTTGGTTGGAATCGTCTGTGGGCTGGGCTATGCTACCTTGACTATCTATATGACTTAAACGCAGCAAGGGAGCACCGAGAGAGCGAGTATGGCAAAAAACACCGCAAACTATGGTAACGACAGTATCCGCCAGCTCAAGGACGAGGAGCGCGTACGCCTGCGCCCTGCCGTTATCTTTGGCTCGGACGGACTCGATGGCTGTGCACACGCTGCCTTCGAGATCCTGTCCAACGCCGTTGACGAGGCGCGCCAGGGCTACGGCAAGCTCATCACCCTTACCGCCTTTCGCGATGGTTCCATTCAGGTAGAGGACAACGGCCGTGGCTGCCCGCTCGACTGGAACCCTTCCGAGAAGCGCTTTAACTGGGAGCTCGTCTTTTGCGAGCTCTACGCCGGCGGCAAGTATAACAACAACCAGGGCGGCGACTACGACTTCTCGCTCGGTACCAACGGCTTGGGCTCGTGCGCGACCCAGTACGCATCCGAGTACATGGACGTCACGGTTTGGCGCGACGGCAACAAGTACTCCCTGCACTTTAAGAAGGGCAAGGTCGTCGGTGCCAAAAAGAAGGCACTCGAGATTGAGCCCAGCGACGAGGATCGCACCGGCACCACCATTAAGTGGCGTCCCGATCTTGAGGTCTTTACCTCCATCAGCATCCCCCACGACTGGTATCGCGAGACCATGCGCCGCCAGGCCGTGGTCAACGACAACGTGACCTTCCGCCTGCGTATCGAGGGCGACGATGGCGAGTTTTCCGAAGAGGATTTTTGCTATCCAAAGGGCATCGAGGACTACGTGCTCGAGAAGGTCGGTACCGACTACCTCACCGAGCCCTTCTTTATCGAGGCCGACCGTCGCGGTCGCGATCGCGAGGACCTGCCCGACTACAACGTGAAGATTACCGCGTGCATGTGCTTCTCGCGCACCTTCACGATGCAGGAGTACTACCACAACTCATCGTGGCTCGAGAACGGCGGTTCGCCCGAGAAGGCCGCCCGCAGCGCTCTGACCAGTGCCATCGATGCTTACATTAAGCAACAGGGCAAGTACAACAAAAACGAGAGCGGCATTAAGTGGCAGGATGTCCAGGACTGTCTGGTGCTGGTGACCAACTGCTTCTCCACCCAGACGTCCTATGAAAACCAGACTAAGAAGGCCATCAACAACCGCTTTATCCAGCAGGCTATGACGGCCTTCTTTAAAGAGCGCCTCTCGACCTACTTGATCGAGAACAAGGACGCCGCCAACAAGATCATGGAGCAGGTACTCATCAACAAGCGCTCGCGCGAGAATGCCGAGAAGACGCGCCAGAGCATCAAAACCAACCTGCAGCAGAAGACCGACATGGCCAACCGCGTGCAGAAGTTCATCGACTGCCGCTCCAAAGATAAGAACCGTCGCGAGATCTACATCGTAGAGGGCGACTCGGCAGCAGGCGCCATCCGTACGTCGCGCGATGCCGAGTTCCAGGGCGTTATGCCCGTCCGCGGCAAGATCCTCAACTGCCTGAAGGAGGATTATCCGCGTATCTTTAAGTCCGACATCATCATGGACCTCATGCGCGTGCTGGGCTGCGGCGTGGAGATCAAAGACAAGCGCATCAAGAACCTTGGCGCCTTTGACCTGGACAACCTCAACTGGAACAAGGTCATTATCTGTACGGACGCCGACGTCGACGGTTACCACATCCGCACGCTCGTACTCACCATGCTCTACCGCCTGGTGCCCACGCTTATCGACGAGGGCTACGTGTATATCGCCGAGTCGCCGCTCTACGAGATCAACTGCAAAGAGAAGACCTACTTTGCCTACACCGAGCTCGAAAAGAACGGCATCCTCAAGGAGATCGGCGACCAGAAGTGTTCCATCAACCGCTCCAAGGGTCTTGGTGAGAACGATCCGGACATGATGTGGCTCACCACCATGAACCCCGAGACGCGCCGCCTGATCAAGGTGGAACCCGAGGACGTCACCAAGATGGAAACCATGTTCAACCTGTTGCTGGGCAACGACGAGGCAGGCCGCAAGCGCCATATCTCCGAGCACGGCAAGGAATACCTGGACCAGCTGGACCTGCAGTAGCAGCAAATCGATAACGACGGCCCATAAGAAGTTCAAGAGGAAATCGTGGCAAAGAAGAAGACGAAGAACCAGCCAAAGAAAAAGCAGGTTAACGCCGAGAACGTCATCGGCCTGCACTCCGAGGTCACCGATCAGCCGATCACGCAGACGCTCGAGGTCAACTACATGCCCTACGCTATGAGCGTCAACGTTTCGCGTGCGTTCCCCGAGATCGACGGCTTTAAGCCCTCGCACCGCAAGTTGCTCTACACCATGTACAAGATGGGCCTGCTCAAGGGCGAGCGCCAGAAGAGCGCCAACATCGTGGGCCAGACCATGAAGCTCAACCCGCATGGCGACGCCGCGATCTACGAGACGATGGTGCGTCTGGCCACCGGCAATGAGGCGCTGCTCGCGCCGTTCGTTGAGTCGAAGGGCAACTTTGGCAAGTACTATTCGGGCGACCTGAGCTACGCCGCCTCGCGTTATACCGAGGCCAAGCTCTCCCCCATCAGCGCCGAGATCTTCAAGGACATTGACAAGGACCCGGTCGACTTTGTCGACAGCTACGACGGCGCCATGAAGGAGCCGCGCCTGCTGCCCACCACGTTCCCCAACATCCTCGTCTCGGCCAACAAGGGCATCGGCGTCGCCATGGCGTCTGACATCTGCGGCTTCAACCTCAACGAGGTCTGCACCGCCACCATGCACTACCTGCAGGATCCCGACTGCGACCTGCTCGAGTATATGCCCATGCCCGACTTCTCTACCGGCGGCGAGATCATCTACCGCCGCGAGGAGATGGAAAAGATTATCGAGACCGGCCTTGGCAGCTTCCAAATCCGCTCCCGCTGGCGCTGGATTCCCGAAGAGCGCATCATCGAGGTCTACGAAATCCCCTACACCACCAAGACCGATCTCATCATCGAGCGCATCGTCAAGCTTTCCAAAGAGGGCAAGGTCAAGGAGATCGCTGACATCCGTGACGAGACCGACCTGTCGGGTCTGCGCATCGCCATCGACCTTAAGCGCGGTGTTGACCCCGACAAGCTCATGGCCAAGCTCTATCGCTCGACCACGCTGCAGGATTCGTTCTCGTGCAACTTTAACGTGCTGGTCGACGGCTATCCCCGCGTTATGGGCGTGCGCCAGATTCTGCACGAGTGGGTCAAGTGGCGTATTGAGTCCACGCGTCGCCGCATTAACTTTGACCTGGGCAAAAAGTCCGAGCGTCTGCACCTGCTGCACGGCCTTGAGGCGATCCTGCTCGACATCGACAAGGCCATCGCCATCATCCGCGGCACCAAACTCGAAGCCGAGGTGGTCCCCAACCTGATGCGCGGATTTGATATCGACGAGACCCAGGCCGAGTTCGTCGCCGAGCTCAAGCTGCGCAACATCAACGAGGAGTACATCCTCAACCGCACCAAGGACATCGCCAAGCTCGAGGGTGAGATTGCCGAGCTGGAGGAGATTCTCTCGAGCGAAGACAACATCAAGAAGGTCATCAGCGACGAGCTGGCCGCGGTCAACAAGAAGTACGTGATGCCGCGCCGCACGGGCAGGATTGAGCCCCACGAGGTCATCGAGGTGAGCCTGGAGCCCGAGGTCGAGGAGTATCCGGTCACCATCATGCTCTCGCGCGATGGCTACCTCAAAAAGATGACCGACCGAGTGCTCAAGAAGGCAACCACGCTCAAGTACAAGGACGGCGACAAACCCTTTATCGAGTTTCCGTCCTCCAACACCCACGAGCTGCTGGTCTTTACCAACAAGAGCCAGGTGTACAAGTGCAAGGTTGCGGCATTTGAGGACACCAAGTCGGCCCAGCTGGGCTCGTACCTGCCGACCGATCTTGAGATGGAACCCGACGAGAGTGTCATCTGGGTCATCGACCCCGATGACTACAAGGCCGACGTGCTGTTCGTCTTTGAGAACGGCCGTGTGGTGCGCGTCGCACTTTCTGGATATGTCACCAAGACCAACCGCAAGCGCCTGAAGAACGCCATCTATGGCGGCAGCAAGCTGCTGTATGCCCAGGTGCTCAAGGAAGATCGCGACATCGCGCTGGTCTCGAGCGACTACCGTCTGATGAACTTCAACACGTCGCTGCTCAAAACCAAGACGACCACCAACACGCAGGGCATCCAGGCCTTTACCGCCAAGAAGGGCCGCTCGGTCACCACCGTCGGCACGACCGAAGAAATCCTTGGCGCCGGCGTCTCGGCCGAGAAGTTTACCGCGCAGAGCCTCCCCTCTGCCGGTGCCCTCATGAAAGAAAACGACATGCCGAGCTTGTTTGACTAGGTACCACGGCAACGAGATCGTTAGATACTTCGCAAAGCGACGAGGCCCGGAACGCAACGGCATTGCGCCCGGGGCTCGTCGTTTTTCTTCTCAACTATTTTTTAACGCAGATAAATTGATTTCTGCTTATTTTTCTGCGTAAAAAAATGTCAGCGTCACTGCTACGATGCCCTTTGGCCAGTCGTTAGCAAAACTTGCAAAAGTTAGCAAAACTTGCAAAAGTTAGCAAAACTTGCAAAAGTTAGCAAAACATGCAAAGGAGCTACCATGGAGTACAGCAAGAACCCCTTTACCCCGACGTTCGGAAGCGTCCCTCCCTTTCTAGCGGGTCGCGAGCATATCCTGCGTGACATCAACCGTGGCTTTATCAACGGCCCGGGAGATCCCAACCTGTCGACCATTTTTACTGGCGCAAGGGGAACGGGCAAGACGGCGCTTCTCTCGCTCCTTTCAGAAACGGCGCTTGAACACGACTGGATCGCAGCAAATGTCTCCGCCATGCCAGGCATGCTCGAAGATATTATCGAGCGAACCAAAGAAGCCGCAGATAGCTACCTCTCACAGCCTCACGCGCGCATAAACGGTGTTCAAATTGGCCCAGTGGGCATCGATTGGACATATGCTCAAGAGGCTCAGGGCAACTGGCGCACGCGCATGAATGGCATCTTTAAGCAACTCGAAAAACATGACATCGGACTTCTCATCACCATCGATGAAGTCACCGTCGATCTCGAAGAAATGCTTCAATTTGCCTCTGTTTACCAGCACTTTGTACGCGAAGGTAAAAAAGTTGCCCTACTCATGGCAGGACTGCCCTACAAAGTATCGGCGTTGCTGCGTAACGATTCCGTCTCGTTTCTCAGGCGTTCCCAATATCATCAGTTGGGACGAATCACTGACGTTGAAATTGCAAACGCATTCCGCAAAACCGTTGAGGCCGGAGGCCGCTCAATCACGCCAGAAGCGCTCGAGGATGCCGTGAAGGCCGTCGACGGATTCCCCTACATGATGCAGCTCGTCGGATATCGCACATGGGATGTTTCGGAGAACTCGCCCAAAATCAGCGCACCTGATGTCCAGCAGGGTTCTCTGCTTGCCCGTATGGAGCTGCGCGATCGAATTCTCGAAACGACCTATCGGGAGCTTTCCGATAAAGACATTGAGTTTTTGCTCGCGATGCTGCCCGATTCTGGCCCCAGCAGGGTCTCGGAGATAGCCAAACGCATGGGCGTTGCCAGCAACTATGCAAGCCAATATAAACGCCGTCTCCTCGAGGACGGCGTCATCGGGGAACGTGGACGTGGACTCGTTGGCTTTGACATCCCCGCGTTCAGGGAGTTCCTGAGCGAGAAAGTCTCCTAGCACGCGGAGATTGTCCACAAGGGCAACGGTGCATGGCAATCAACGATTCACCCGGCAAGGACGGCAAGTACTTCCGCCAACGCTGATTGCCATGCGTTCTTCTTGTCCTTAGGCGAGCTTGCGGGCGAGCTCTCGCACCTCTTCCAACTTGGGCGAGGATGCCATGCTGTCGCGCTCGGTCATACCGCTGATGGTGACAATGCCCAGGTCCTCCCACTTGCAGTATGCGCATGTGGACTTGTACATAGCGATCGCCGCATCATAGACGCCCTCGCTGTGGCTATCGAGCAAAAGGGCCGTCTTGGTGAACGGGAAGCCCGTAGCACCGAAGGCGTACAGGCGGTCGATAGCGGCCTTCTCCTGCGCAGTGATATCAAACCAGTAAATAGGCGAAGCGAAGACAACCATATCGGCGCCTTTCAGCGACTCGATCACGTCGGCCATGTCATCCTTCTGCACGCAAGTGCCCTCATGGGTAAAGCAGTACTGGCATCCCAGACAACCAGCGATCTTTTTGCCGGCAACGCGGACGACCTCGACCGTATTGCCGCCCTCGCGCGCGGTCTCGGCAAACGCCTCGACCATGGTGTCGGTGTTGGCTCCCTTGCGCGGGCTACCACTCAATACAACGATATTCATAGGATTCCCCTCTTTCATGCCGCAGGCGCACGTTGATTCGGGACAGGTCTTCGTTAGCACCCTCGTAGCGGTTTTCCGCCCCCTAAGCAGAGCGTCCGCTACGAAACGACCGTCTTGTAATAAGCGCCGAAGTCTGCGAGCGAGTCCATGATGGGCATCATCTGGCGGCCGAGCTCGGTAAGGCCATACTCAACGCGGGGAGGATTCTCGCCATAGTCATGGCGAAAGACCAGCCCATCATCCTCCATCTGCCGCAGGCTGTCGGTAAGCACCTTCTGAGAGATTCCCTCAAGGTCGCGGCGCAACTCATTGAAACGCCAGGGGCGTACGCGCAAGTTACGGATAATGAGCAGCTTCCACTTGCCGCCAATGAGCGCTACCGCCGTTGCGACCGAACACTCCGGAAGCTCCTCTTTCGCCATCACGGGAGACCCAACCTCCTTTACCATACCGGTTTCACAAAAAAGTACGCAGTTACAAATATGTGCGTACTCGTATTTGCATGCGCCTTCGCGTTGAATATAACTCACGCAGGAGATGCCTGCAAGGTAAATCAACCCCAAGAGAGGAACCATTATGGCTAATTATGCAAAGACCCACATCGGTAATGAGAGCCGTGTCGAGCTGCACGAAGTGCTCGGGCTTACTGGGGCAGAGGTGAGTGTCAACAATCTTCCCGCCGGCGCTGGCGTTCCGTTCGTCCATGCACACAAGGAAAACGAGGAAATCTATGGCGTGCTCGAAGGCGCTGGCTCGGTCACGATCGACGGTGAGGATATCGAGCTTGCAGCCGGCGACTGGCTGCGCATTTCCCCCGCCGCACACCGTCAGTTCCGCGCCGCATCCGACTCGGGCATCACATACGTCTGCATCCAGGTCAAGCAGGGATCCCTTGATGCCTTCACGGCCGACGACGCTATCATGTTCTAATTCGCGATCGGTGTGCAAGGGGCCGATACCGCTCGCATGCCTCCTTCGGAATAGGCGCTGAGCAGCTCCTGGGCGTGGGCGAACTCGGGCCCTCGCCTCCAACCGAGCAGGCGGTTGACCGCGAGATTTCCCTGGACGTTGTGAACGAAGAGCAAAGAGGCGTCTGCCAGCCCCAGCTCCCGGGTCGCCCGGTGAAGGCGAGGAAAAAGGGCACGAAGGGAGCGAAGAGCGTTCCGTCAGGAAGTCGGAACGCTCTGTTTGCATTTTTGGGATCGTCCCAAACCCTTGCCAGCTCTGTGGCGGATGCCGAAAGCTGCAGATCGATTATCTGCGGATTGTATTAATCCAGGCTTGAATATCTTTCTCAGAAGTACGGAGCATAGATTCATCGAACTGCACATCGAGGCCCGGCTTCACGATTGCGCCTTTGCAGGCTTCCTCAAAGTCCTTCAGCGCGTGTCCCAGCCAGCCGCCATTGGTGGCAAACGGATATACGATCTTCCCGGTCAGGTCAGCCCGCTCCAGGAAACTGCGCATGGCGGGCGCAAAGGTGTACCACCAGACAGGAGAGCCCAGGATGATGGTGTCGTAATCTCTCCAGCCAATGTGCAGCGGCTTCAGTTCCGGGCAATAACCCTCGGCAATCTCACGCTGCCCCTGATTGACAACCTCATCATAATCGCCATCGTAGGGAACAACCGTATCCATACGAGCAATATCCCCGCCGATTTCCCTCTGGATCACCTCGGCGATTCGCTTCGTGTTGCCTCCGTAGGAGTAGTACAGAATCAAGGTTTTCATTTCACGCTTTCTCCTCATGCAAGAGGCTTTCCGCTGAACACGGGAAATGCGCTGAATTCACCATAGTTGGCGATGCGCTCCATGTTCTTGAGAGTTTCCATGTCTTCCTCGGAGATCGCGAAATCCACGTCTGCGTTGCTTTCCATGTGGGCGGGATCTGCCGTCTTGGGAAGCGCGACGGCTCCAAGCTGAAGGACATAGCGGATGCAGAGCTGGGCGGCAGATACGCCGTACTTCTCTGCTATCTTAACGATCGCCGGATTCTTCAGCGCCTCGCCGTGGGCGATGGGAGAGTATGCCTCCACCTGAATGTCCTGTGCTTTGCAGAAGTCCACCAATGCCGAATCGGTGTTGGTGATGTGCAGGAGGATCTGATTGACCATGGGCATCACGCGGCAAGAGCCCAGGAGGTTCTCGAGGTCATCTTGCAGGAAGTTGGACACACCGATTACCTTGACCTTGCCCGCCGCCTGCGCATCCTCCAACGCACGCCAGACCTCCTTGTTCTCCTCGAAATAGCGCTTTTCCACACGGAAGTCGCTCCACGGCTGGGGAGAGTGGATGATCATCTGGTCGAGGTAGTCGAGCCCCATCCTCTCCAGCGTCTCATCGATGGACTTCGCCGCATCCTCGTAGGTCTTCAGCTCTGCCGCGATCTTGCTGGCGACGAACAGCTCTTCCCGGCGAACGCCGCAGGTGCGCACGCCCTCGCCGACGCCGCGTTCGTTTCCGTAGGCCTGTGCGGTGTCGATCAGGCGATAGCCCAGCTTTACCGCCTCGCGAACGGCTTCCGCCGCCTCGGCATCGTCGATGAACCAGGTGCCCAGTCCCAGCTTGGGAACCTGAACTCCGTTTACCAACGGGTAGGTTTCATTCAAGATCATCGTTCTAATCCTCGCCCCAGATATCCTTTGCCATGCGGAAAACCGCCCATGCCTTGGGCCAGCCGCAGTAGAAGGCTGCATGGGTCACGACCTCCGCGATTTCTTCTTTTGTAATACCGTTCTTCTTTGCCTCCGTCAGGTGATAGCGGAAGCTCTCATCGGTAAGCCCCTGAGCCATCAGCGCGACGACGGTCACGAGGGAGCGGTCGCGAAGGCTGAGCTGCCCCTCTCGGCTCCAGACCTCTCCGAAGAGCACGTCATCGTTCAGTTCCGCGAATTTCGGGGCGAATTCGCCCAGGGCATCTCTGCCTGCCGTCTGCTTGACTGCCATGTTTCGTTCCTCCCTACAGCCTTGCGTACTCTTCGTGGGATACCGGCTCGCACCACTCGTTCTCGCAATTCTCGCCGGGAACCTCCACGGCGATATGGCTGAACCAGCTGTCCTTCTTCGCTCCGTGCCAGTGCTTGACGTTGGCGGGGATCATCACAACGCTGCCCTCGTGCAGACTGACGGCGGCCTTGCCTTCCTCCTGGTACCAGCCTTCGCCAGCCGTACAGAGTAGGAGCTGACCGCCTCCTTTGTCCGCGTGATGGATATGCCAGTTGTTGCGGCATCCCGGCTCGAAGGTCACGTTGGCGGCGAACAGGCCGCCTTCCGGATCGGTCAGCGGATTCAGGAACGAATCGCCGGTGAAGTACTGGGCATAGGCGGTGTTCGCCGTTCCCGTGCCGAATGCGTTGACCTTCTCGAACTGCTCTTTTCGTTCATATCTCATAATTGAAACCTCCTGCTTAGAATTATCGATTCACGCCATAGCGCAGCCAGACCGCCCCGCCATCCATGGCCCTCGCCTCTTTCAGCGTAAAGCCAAGGGCCTTGCTCTCCGAAATGCCTTCTGCGGCTCGGAAAACCGGCGGCGTATCCGGGCTCCCGTCTGCTGCCGCCGCCAACACGATGCTGATCTCATCGCACATCCCCGCTTGCAGGAACGACCAGTTAAGCACGCCGCCACCGCCCAGCATCAGGGCCTCGATGCTGAATTCTTCTTTCAGCTTGGAAAGGGCCAGACCGTGATCCAGCTCCGTTTCTCCCGCGATGATGTACGAGATTCCCAGCTTTCTCAAAAATGCCCTGTAGGCGTTGCCGACCTGCTCTGTCAGCACCTCGACGACATGGGCGGTGGTGTCCACATAGCGCAGGGTGCTGCTTTTCCACCCCAGCTTGCCGTGGGGGTCCACGGAGACATAGAACATTCCGAAGTCCGGCTGTGCGATGAAATCACCTGCCGGAACGGCCGGCGCATCTTCGTCCAGGTCCGGCTTCCTGTAGAAGGTGAAGTTGTCGTCCGTTGTCACCCTGCCGGACAGCCAACCCTGGTGATGGTAAAAGGGCTCTTTCCCGAAGGCAATGTCGTAGAACGCATCGCCCGCCGCTCTGCCCTGCGGCGTTCCCATGTAACCGCCCATGATCTTTCCGTCCAAAGCGCACATCATGTGGCAGAAAACATACGGCCTGTTCACGTTCGATTCCCCTCCTTATGATTGACAATCATTCCGTTTGGAAGCATGCTTCCTTTGAACTTAATGTGCATCCTAGAACTTGAAGTTAACTTTAAGTCAAGGGGATTCTGGAATAATTCGGAGGGGTTTCAGATGGTCTATACGGTGGGGGAAATGGCGAAACTGCTGGGGGTTGCGGCGTCCACCTTGCGCTACTACGACAAGGAGGGGCTGTTGCCCTTCGTGGAGCGCTCCTCCGGTGGCATTCGCATGTTCCGGGAATCGGATATCGAATGGCTGCAGGTGATCGGCTGCATGAAGAAAGCCGGGATGTCCATCAAGGACATCCGGCAGTACATCGAGATGGCGCTGCAAGGAGACGACACTATCGATCTGCGCCTTGCCATGTTCCAGCGCCAACAAGAAGTTCTGAAACAGCAGATGGCGGAATTGCAGCACACCATGGAGATGGTGGATTACAAGTGCTGGTATTACGAAACGGCGAAGGAAGCGGGCTGTCTCTTATACACATCTCCGAGCCCACGAGACTCCTGAGCATCTCGTA
>USOF01000018.1 GCA_900556285.1 uncultured Collinsella sp.
AGCGCTATCGGGCTGCCGGCATTGCGACAGACGAGGCTGAGCTTGCTGCCGGCGTTGCCGGCGAACAGGAGCGTGTGGATGCTGCCGTGGGATGCTATAACCGTGCGGTACGTCGTCTGTACGGCCCCGGCATGCCGTGGGGCGAGGTTACCGAGTGGCAGACGGCAACGATGGAGGAGCTCGAGCGTCAGCAGCGCATCAACGAGACGGCGAAGCATCGCGTGGTGGGACTCGTTATCGAGACGCGCCCCGATGCCGTAACGCCGAAGGCCCTCACGCTCATCCGCCGCCTGGGCTGCACCAAGATCCAGATGGGTATCCAGAGCCTCGACCAGCACCTGCTCGATATCAACGAGCGTCGCATTTCGGTGGCGCAGATTGAACGGGCGTTTTCGCTTGCGCGCCTGTTTGGCTTTAAGATCCATGCGCATTTTATGCTTAACCTGCTGGGCGCCACGCCGGAGGGGGATAAGCGCGACTACGAACGCTTTATGACCGAAGGGGCCTTTATGCCCGACGAGGTCAAGGTCTACCCGTGTGCGCTCATCGAGGGCTCGCGTCTGGTGGGCTGCTATGAGCGCGGCGAGTGGCGTCCCTATACCGAGGAAGAGCTGCTCGATGTGCTGGCCGACGACATCGTGGTGACGCCGGCGTTCTGCCGTATCAGTCGCATGATCCGCGACTTTAGTTCCGACGACATTATGGTGGGCAACAAGAAACCCAACCTGCGTCAGCTCGTTGAGAACCGTCTGGCTGCTCGGGGTGATGGTGCGACGGTGCGCGAGATTCGCTATCGCGAGATCAGTACGGCGGGTGCCGACTTGGATGAGCTATCTCTTGATGAGTAAGTGGCGTACGAGACGCCAGTGACTTACGAGCGCTTTTTGCAGTGGGTGACGCCGCAGGGCAAGATCGCGGGCTTTTTGCGGTTGTCGCTGCCCGACCATTCGTTTGTTGCCGCGCATGCGGACGAGTTGCCGACGACGCCGGACGAGGCGATGATTCGCGAGGTGCACGTGTATGGCATGGCGGCACGCGTGGGTGACCAGGGCCAGGCGGCGCAGCATCACGGGTTGGGGCGTTTGCTCGTAGAGCGTGCGTGCGAGATTGCCCGGGATGCCGGCTATGCGCGCATCAACGTGATCAGCGCGATTGGTACGCGCGAGTACTATCGCCATCTTGGATTTTATGACCATGGCCTTTATCTGCAAAAGGAGCTCTAGATGAACAAGCCGAGTGTTTCTGCCGGTGTCGTTGCCGGCGTTGCTCTGGGGGCCGCGGCGCTTGGTGCGGCCGCTGTCGCTGTTCGTGCTGCCTGTCTGCAGGTTGCGCGAACCCGCAATGGGTTGGCGCGTGTGAAGCGCGTGCACGACGAGGGCGGCGATGAGATTCGCGTGTTGGTGCAAGGCGGCGTCTACCAAAGCGCAAGTTACGTTGGCGAGCGTTGGGCGGAGCCCGTCTTTGCGTACTATCGTGCGTTTGACGACGTGTTTGAGGCCGAGGACGCAATGCTTGACGCTTATGGTCACGGTATCGACCGCATGCTTATGCTGGGCGGCGGCGGGTTTGCCTATCCTAAGTTCGCTCTGATGTCGCACGAGGGCTTGCGCATGGACGTCATCGAGTATGACGGAGAGATTACGCGCCTGGCGCGCCGTTGGTTCTATCTGGACGAGCTGGAGCGCACGGTGGGCGACCGCTTGCGGGTGATTACTGCTGAGGCTCGCTCGTATCTGGGTGTGACGAGTGTGGGCCATCGTCGCTACGACGTGGTCGTGAGCGATTGCTTTGGCGGTGCCGAGCCCGTACGCGAGCTGGCGACGGTTGAAGCGTTGCGTTTGGTGCGGGGCAGCCTAAATTTCGGTGGCGTCTACGTTGCCAATATCGTGAGCGCAAGCGAGGGGAGCGATGTGACGTTCCTGCGCGATTGCGTTGCCACGGCACTTGAGGTGTTTGCCCATGCGCGGGTTGTCCCCTGCGGCGACACGGAGTTTGGCGGCGAGGAAAACTACCTGCTCATCGCCAGCGACGGCGACTATGCCTTCGCGGACGCCGTGCCCTTCGACACCGACTTCCTTGGCACCGTTCTTCACGACTAACCTGTTCGGGACGGGCCTTATGCGTGGTTGCGCCAGCTAAGGACGCGCTGCTTCATGCCTTCGATGTCGAGCACGCCTTCGGCAAAGCCTTTGCGTACGAGCTCCTCGGGAACGTACTCGTCGTAGCGATCGAAGTAGGGAACCTCGCCCGGATACACGAGCTCGATGGGATCAAAGTCCTTTTCGGCCTCGGAGGCGAGCACCTCAAAGAACGTCTCCTCATCGGCCTTCATCTTAAACTGCATAAAGTACGGTCGCGACGGGTCGAGTCCGCGAAGGCCCAGCCCTGCGGCGCATTTGCTCTTGAGCATGCGCTCGAGCGCCAAAAAGGCGTAGCTGCCCAACCAGGGGAAGAGCACCCAGGTGTCGCCACCCAGGTTGATGAGCGGCTTAGTTCCCGCGCCCGAAATCTCGGCGGTATGACGAGCCTGCGCCAGACGGGCCCGCGCGTTACCCATCAGGTACGGATACGCCGCGTGCTCGTTGAGCGCCTTGCGCATACGCTCGAGTACGTGTGTATTGATGTCGCCGGGGCAGTCGCCAAAGTAGGCCGGCACCCGGCCCTTGACCTGCGTGGCAAAGACGGTGTGACGCTTCCAGTCCACTTCCTCGACAATCCAGCAATGGCCGGCGATGGCAATGCGCTCACCGGGCGGGGGCGGGTTGACGATCGTGCCCAGCTCGGCCGATTCGCTGCGAACGGTAAACTCCTCGTTCTCCTGGAACACGGCGTAGAACTTAAAGTTGTTGATGATGCGCTCGCCCGCGAGGCCCACGATGAGCCCGCCGCCCTCGGTGACCTGGATATGGTCGATCTTGATGAGGTGACGTAGCAGTACGCGGTAGTCGTCGGCCGAGACACGGTGGAAGTAACTGAGCGTGAGTACGCGCTGGGCAAGTTCGGCCGGTGTGAGCTCGCCGGTGCTAGCGAGCGTCGACATGGTCTGGTGATAGAGCAAGCTGTAGGGGAGCCGATCGAGCTCGGGCGGCTCGACCCACTTTTCCTCGCGATAGAGTTGTACGAGTGCGATACCCTGCAAGAGCTTCCAGGGTATCGTCTCGGGCATCATCGTGCGCGGCTCGGGCTCCTCCTCGCGCATGACAAACCACATCTCGGGCGGAAGATCGCGGCGGCCCGTGCGCCCCATGCGCTGCAAAAAGGAACTGACGGTAAACGGCGCGTCAATCTGGAACGCGCGCTCCAGGCGGCCGATATCGATACCGAGTTCCAGCGTTGAGGTGGTGACGGTTGTCTGTGCCTGCTCCTCGTCGCGCATGAGCTCCTCGGCGGTCTCGCGTAGCGATGCCGAGAGATTGCCATGATGGATCAGGAAGCGATCGGGTTCGTGCCGGTTCTCACAGTAGCTGCGCAACATGGAGCAAACGGCCTCCGCCTCCTCGCGCGAGTTGGCAAATATCAGGCACTTGCGGCCGCGGGTATGTTCAAAGATATAGCCCATGCCGGGATCGGCGTTGTCGGGCGCAGTATCGGTAGGGTTGAGCAGCGCCTGTTCGGTCGCCTGCGGGATGTCGACTTCTCCCTCGGGGGCTGAGGAGGTGCGACGGTCCTTGGGGGCGGACTCGTCCCGTGCCTGCTCGCGACGTTGACGGCGCTCCTCCTGTGTAAGCTGTCCGCTGTGGCGCATATCTTGGGCGCCGTCGGGTAGAGCCGCGGGTGGCGCCGCCTCAATGCGCTCACATGCGAGCACCTCGGCTTCCTGCGGGCCCGCGCTCATAAAACCTCGTTGCTGCGCCTGGGGGCCCGAGTTGTAGAAGTGCTCCATGGAGATACGCCACACGCGGCGCGGCTCCTCAAAGCGGGGGATGACGCAGTCGCGTCCCGTTCCCTGCGACAGGAAGGCACCCGTGCGCTCGGGGTCTCCGATGGTGGCCGAAAGGCCAATGCGCCGGGGCCGCACGCCCGCCATGCGCGAAAGGCGCTCGATAAGGCAGAGTGTCTGACCGCCGCGGTCGCCGCGCATGAGCGAGTGGACCTCGTCGATGACCACATAGCGCAGATCGCAAAACATGCGCGGGATTGCCATGTGCTTGTGGATCAGGAGCGCCTCGAGTGATTCGGGCGTAATCTGTAGGATACCGCTCGGCTTTTTGATGAGCTTTGCCTTGTGTGACTGCGAAACATCGCCGTGCCAGTGCCAGACGGGGATATCGGCCTCTTCGCACAGGTCGTTGAGGCGTACAAACTGATCGTTGATGAGCGCTTTGAGGGGACCAATGTAGAGGGCGCCTACGCTCGCGGGTGGGTTCTCCCAAAACTCGGTCAGGATGGGAAAGAAAGCCGCCTCAGTTTTGCCGGATGCTGTGGATGCCGTCAGGAGCACATTGTCTTGCGTGTTGAAGATGGCATCTGCCGCCGCAACCTGGATAGAGCGCAGGCTCTCCCAATCGTGGGAGTAGATGAAATCCTGGATAAACGGGGCATATCGGTCAAAAGCGTTCACGGGGCCTCCTTTCAAAAACGAGCGTTCAAAAGCAGCTGACTATAGGTCGTCGAATTGCAATATCGGCGTTTGCCCAGATAAAACCTGCCAAAATAAACCTGTCCCTTTTTGGCAGGTTAGATGGTGAATTCGGCGAAGTTGCGATCGTCGGATGATGTGGGCGATTCGTTGGCCGGTGCCAGTGTGTCGCCGCCGACGCTTTGCAGCAGCTCGGCCACGTCGGCATCGGGGTTTTGGCACAGGATATCGAGCAACTCGATAAAGTCGCGGATGACCTCACGGGGCGTCAGGTGCGTGTCGGCTCCCACGCGGCCAAACTCAATCTTGAGGAAGTCCACCAGGTTGTTCTCGGTAAGCGTAGGCGTCCAGCCAAAGTAGCCGGCATGGATCTGCATGAGCTTTTCGATGAGCACCAGCAGCTCCTCATAGGTGAGCGGCTGCAGGCGAATGATGGGTGCGAGCATGTCTTTGAGGTCCTCGCGTGCAAAACGGCCCTGGGCGAGGCGGCTACGCAGAGCCTCGTAGGAAAATACGCCGCGTCGACGGTCTTCGATGGAGGTTGGCGTGCCGCCCATGATCATGCCCAGGTACTGTGCCTTGCCTTGCAGCGTGTCGTTGTACATGGTCAGGATCTTCTCGTAGTTGTACTGGCGCGTGATGGCGTTGGGAATCTTGTACAGGTTTACGAGTTCGTCGATGAGCACCAGCATGCCCTTATAGCCGCTGCAGACCAAAAAGCGCGCGATGAGCTTGATGTAGTCGTACCAGTCGTCGTCGCTGATGATGGTCGAGGAGTCCAGCTCGGCGCGTGCCTCGCTCTTGGTGCGGTACTCGCCGCGAATCCATTTGGTCACGCGGCTCATGCTCTCTTCGTCGCCCTCAGAGACGGCCGTGCGATAGCGACGAAGCATGCGGACAAAGTCAAAACCGTGGACCATCTCCTCGAGCGGGGCAAGCTGGGCATTAACGGCTGACTCGTCGGTATCGGCGCACGAGGCGACCCAGCGATCCAGGATAAGGTTGAGCGCGCCGCCCTCGGGGCGCGTCTTGGTCGATATGTTGCGGACGAGCTCTCGGTAGGTGGCCAGACCCTGCCCCTGACCGCCCTGCAGTCGACGCTCGGGCGAAAGGTCGGCATCGGCGACGACGAAGCCCTCACCCATGGCGTGCGTACGGATGGTTTGGAGCAAAAAGCTCTTGCCGGCGCCGTAGCGACCGACCAGGAAGCGGAAGCTTGCGCCGCCATCGGCGATGAGGCTCAGGTCGGTGAGCAGGGCGCGGATCTCGACCTCGCGTCCCACGGTGATGTAGGGAAGGCCGATGCGCGGGACGACGCCGCCCTTGAGCGAGTTGAGAATGACGGCGGCGACGCGCTTGGGCACACGGGGTGCTGTGGGTGTGGTATCACTCATGGTCTAGATATCCTCTCACGTCTGCTTCGTAGTCCTCGATTATCTGCGGTCCCGCCGCGCCGAATTCAATAACGGTGTCGCCCACGAGGTCAAAGAGCGCTTCGTTGATGTTGTCGACAAGCATGTCTTCGCTCTGGCCCGACCTCTCCACAGCCGATGCTGCCTGCGCCGCGTTCTGCTCGAGCAACGCACGAAGATAGTCTTCTGCGGCGTGGGCGAGTGCGGATGCGGTGCCGGCGGACATGGGCGTTGCGGGTGTGGGCTCGGGCGCGAGGAGCGGGGCCACGACACCAAACTGCTCGGTGGAGATGGTCGGCTCGTCAGCCTCATTCTGCTGCGTGGACGCTGCGGCCGGTTCGGCAATCATGTTTGCCGCGGGTTCGGCTTCCGGTTGCCCAGAATCTGCTTCCGCGGCTTCCGTAAGCGCATCGTCCTCGCGCTCCTCGTCGATCAAAAGCGCTTCGCGCGTTTGTGCGGCAGCGCTCCGAATGTGCCCCAGCTGGCTCAAATCGATATCGATCTTGACGGGCTGATGTGCGGCGTCCCACGAAAGCCATGCCACAATCTCGTCATCGATAATCTTGGCCAGATATTTGGGGACCTTTTCTTCCTTAAGGGGATGGGCGGGGTCCAGCGCCAGGCGCAAGCGTTGGTCGCAGGCGCGCATCATTTCACCGAGCTTGCTGCTCTTTTGCCTACTACCGTGGATACGCATGCATTCCCAAAAGCCGTTTTGGCAACGGTAGATATGGATAGGATCCAGGCGGTATTCGCAGTCCTCGTGGCGCTCGGGCGCAAAGAATACGGCCGAGGCAAACATGGTGTAGGGCATGGCCGTCTCCTCCCCAAATAAACTCGCCACGATGCCGGTCTTTCGGTGCGTGTCATAGTAGCGCGCCATGCGGACATACACGGCGCAGGCCACGTGGCGCAGATCGCGGTGGTGGCTGCGGTCGAGCCGCGAGCTACTTAGGTTGTACGTGGAGAGGGCGTTGATGGCGGCCATGAGTCGCTCCTCGCGCACCTCATCGGGCGGAAGGGGGAGCGTGGGCTCGGAGGTTTTGCGACGCTTAGGGGTCTGGCCGGACGGTGCCGGTGCCGGTACAAGGTCTCGTGCCGCGCGCCGCAGTTCGATAAGGGCGTTATCGAACATGACGGTTTTAGAGTCGCGAAGCAGCTTGGGGTCGAGCCCGTGGAACACGGCGTAATCTTGCAGCCACACGCGCGCAAACCGGTCGATGCCGGGCTCGAAGGCGCGATAGACATCCCAAAAAGCCTTGATCTTGTTAAAACCATCGAGTGGATTATCTACGCCAATGCCGCAGATCAGCTCATAAAGATACAGAAAGGCAAAGGACGTAGACGTTTCCTCGACGGTTCCGCGGCGCACTTGGGCACGCCAGGTAAAGTAGCCGCGCAGTTGCCGGTCGCTCATGGCGTTGTAGGTGGGAAAGTACGACTTAAAGGTGCCGTTGTAGGGACAGTCGTCCTCAAAGTCGGCCATCAGCAGGCCCTGGCGGTAAAAAAGCTCGGCTTCCGAAAGCCAGCGGCCCGTACCGCCCTTGGGGTCATCCTGCCAGCGCGATATCTCGCGCATTTTACGGTACTGGTCGGGGAGGAAATTCTGCATCTGTCGGCCGGTTTTGAGAATCGGCTCGTCTGCGTAGATTTCGTTTGAGAAGCGGGCGGACTGATGGGTCCGGGCCTCGGCCATAATGCGCTCGATGAGCATCTTGATGTCCTGGTCGGTCACCGCTCCTCCTCTCGAACGCAGCTACGGTGACCTCATATCATAGCACAGCATCAAACAGATGTTCGAGATACCGCTGCGTTGATAGATTTAGAACAGGAGGGCGTAGATGACGGCGATGACGACGGAGGGAAGCATATTGGCCGTGCG
This sequence comes from uncultured Collinsella sp., assembly GCA_900556285.1. Taxonomy (GTDB): domain Bacteria; phylum Actinomycetota; class Coriobacteriia; order Coriobacteriales; family Coriobacteriaceae; genus Collinsella. The sequence continues at coordinate 7,874 of USOF01000018.1, forward strand.
GAAGGTCTGAGGACGGATGAGGTTGACGCCGACGCAGAAGATGAGCATGGAGCCTACGAGTGAGAGGCTGTCGAGGGCAGCTGTGGTCATGATGGGGGAGAGCGCGCCGGCAAACAACGTGATCGTCCCCTGGAACACGGCGACGGGCAGGGCGGAGAAGATACAGCCGCGGCCAAGCGAGGCCGTCATGGTGCAGACGATGATGCAGTCCAGTGCGCCCTTGAGGGCAAGCGTTGACCAGTCGCCGAGCAGGCCGTCCTGGATTGATCCCACAATGGCCATGGCGCCGATGCACACGGTGAGTGAAGTCGAGACAAAAGCGTTGGTGAACTCGTTATCGCCTTCACTGCCAGTCTTGCGCTTGAGCCATTCGCCAAGGTTCTCGATGGCGGCCTCCAAGTTGATGGCCTCGCCGATGAGCGAACCGAGCGCAAATGAGACGATGAGCATGGTGGTACCGGTGGTCGCTAGCGCCTTTCCATCGATGATGAGCATCTTTTGCATGGTGCCGCCCAGGCCGATAAACAGGACGCACAGCCCCGATGCTTTCATGAGCGTGTCTTGGATGCGCGGTGTAATGAAGCGGCCGCCCGCTAATCCCAAAAGACCGCCTGCAATCAAAAGCGCGACGTTGATGATCGTTCCCAAACCCGGCATGGATCCTCCCGTATTGATGCCACCTTGGCAATCGTAGCAGAATAGAACGCAGGGCATATTGCGACTTGTCTAATACGTTATATGAGTGGTATTAAGTCTGGCGTACAGCGGTTAAGCCTTAGGTTGTCGTCGGAACGTAGGGATAGTATTCAAAGCGTAGCGTCATCAGCCGTTGTGGGGACTCGATGCCCGCGGCGATGATATCGGCATCTCGGGCGCGGTCAAACCCTTCAAGTTCAATCTGGTACGAGACATCTTCCATAATGTCCAGACGTCGCCAGGCCAGGAGCGTGTCGCTATCGAATTCCAAGGTTTTGCTTCCATCTGGGGCAACGGCGTATAGGCGCAGCTTGGCAGTGGTTGCAGGGTCGACGATCGTGATCTTCTTGATTTCGTTCCGAGTATTCTTGGCGCCTAACAAGGTGAGCAATGTTGGTGCTACGATTTCGCCCGATGGCAAAAAGACGACCTCGACGGATTCGGGAAATGCGATGATGGCCGACTTGCGGACGGGCTGATTGGCGGCGGCAACTTCAATGTTTGCAGCATCGATGACCTCTGTGTGGTCGAGGGCGGCAAGCACGCAGCAGTTACCTTCATCGATCTCCTGAGGATCAGCAAGCCCCAGACTGTCCGCGAGCTCGGGATCGTTTGGATCGGCAGCGGGCTCATTCGGTGCTTCGAAAGAAGCTGGGACGCTGTTTGTCGGCGACGGTGTGTCGCCCGCACCTGCTTCTTTGTCCGTGCTCCCTTCTTGTATGGTTGCGTTGATGGGTTCGTCGTTTGAGGGGAGCGTCTTGGCGTTAAGCGCAGAGGGGAGAATTCCGACGGCTCCGGATCCGTTCCACTCCATCTCGAGAAGCGCCGGGTCGGCAAGAATGCGTTGCCTGCTTTGCGCGTGGCTATCGACTTCAATAGGGCCTGCCTCTGTCCCTCGTGTAAGGCTGAGTGATCCGGCTGGCTTCTCGAAATGAGCGTCTGTGTCTTTGGTGCTGACGGCGTAGAACAGCAGGGATGCTTCTCCCGCCGCGATGGCATCGGTGCCGGCTTTGGTCAGCCGCAACGATGCCGTGAATGAGAGGGTGGGCTGCGTGTCGTCTGCATTCGCGGCGGCGCAGCCCAGACATATACCGCCTCCTTTCTCGAATAACGCACCGTCGAAGGCGACCTTCGCTCCGTTCGCCGAGTCATCGACCGAAGCGATGTCGATGCGTAGCTCCAAATCGCAAGGGTCGTCATCCGCATCAAGCACAACTGAGCGCCATGTGCAGACAGCGCACCCCGCCTGGGAGCCGTTTGCCTTGTTCGAACGATTGATATCCACGACTATCGAGCCATCCGTATTACGACGAAGGCATCCCGAGGTTGAGATTGCTGCCTGTGCGATCGAGAAACGCTTGCACGCAATGGCGCTCGACGGATTTGGTGCGGAGCTTAGGACTGATGGTAAGGAGCCTGCCATGACGGGAGTCGCCCAAGCGGCGACAGGCGTTCCGGTTGCGAGCGCGCCGCAGAGTGCGACGACGGGCAAAAGGTTCTTCGATGCCATGGGGTCTCCTTAGCTAATTTAGTGCGGCCTGTCCGTGTTTCGTTTCTGGCTGCGTTTGATGTGCAGACCGAGGCCGGCGGTTCCCGCGCCTGCTGCCGTGGCGCCTGCTGCCAAGAGCCATCGTCTGTCGTCTGTCTGTGCCAACGGTTCCTCGCGGTTGCCGCGGTCGAGCTCCGAGAGGTCGACCGTCACTTGCGTGGCGGCCTGCGCCTGTTCTTGCTGGGCAAAGGCCATGGCTGGCGCAAACGCTAGGATACTGACGGCGGCGGCCAGGGCGACGGCCTTATGCCGTGTGCGCACCGGGCTCGACCGTCCAGGTGATCGTTGCAACCTGATCGCCTTCGCCGGTTACGTGGAAGATGTCGCGCGTGACGCGGGCGACGTTTCCGCTTGTCTTGAGCTTAATTTTGTCCGTGCCGCCGGCAATGCCCTGGTAGCCCATGTCGAAGGCTGCATTCTTGGAAAGATCGAGGCCCGTCCCCTGCATTGCGGCGCTGGCGTTCTGGAGTGCGCCGTCGGGGCCGACCTTAAAGTCGATGGAGTTCTGCGCGGTTCCGGCCTTGGCGTCGGCGGCAATGGTCCAGGTGTTCATGGCGTCGATCTTCATGTTGGTGACATGGATGCCGTAGGCCGAATGATTGTCGATGGTGGTCGCGTCTTCTGAGGGGCCCTGAAGCGTGCCGTCGGCCTTGGCGACGAAGGGAATAACCGTCGGAACTTTGAACTCAACGTTGTCGATCTCGGTCCTGACCATTACTTTCGTGGTTCCAGCGCGCCCGGCTGCCATAGCTGGCGTCGGGGCGGCGCCCATTGCGAGCGCGAGCCCTGCGCCCACGACGAGCGCTCTGGCTCCGTTCATGTTCCTGGTGATGTCCATGGTCGTTCCTTTCTATTCGCCGCGGGCCGTCCCCGCGATGATTGGACGAATGCTGATGAATTGCATGCGGTGCCGCGTCGGCCGGAAAAGCTAGTTCTCGGTTTGCTCAACCCGTACCTTGACTCGTGTCGGATTGCCGTGGCTGTCAAGGGTCTTGGCATCGAGTGCCTGAATCTCGATGTACGCCTCGCCTTCTTTGATGTTGCCGGCGGGGCACGTCTCGATTGTCTTGCCGGTCTCGACCACACCGGATTCGTACATGGTCTCGTCGTTTTGGATGACGCGGAATCGCTGGGGAAATTTATTGTCTTGGACCTGTCTCTTATACACATCTCCGAGCCCACGAGACTCCTGAG
>USOF01000019.1 GCA_900556285.1 uncultured Collinsella sp.
CGTCGGCAGCGTCAGATGTGTATAAGAGACAGGTGCAAACAGAAAAGTTGGCATTTTTTTAAACGCTTTGCCACGTTTGGCGTTGCAGTGGGGTTTGAGGTGCCAAAAAACGGCTTCCGACCAGCGTGGTTGACCAACTCAATTGTTCAAAAGGGGTATTCATAAGCGACTTGGCAATGAATATAAAAATCTTTGGGTGGTGCTGTGGACCACTGGTATGCATTTTGCGACCACAGCCTTGTGCCCGTTGACCTGCGGCTTGGCTCAGCTTGTCCCCGCGGCACCGTATCTTGTCCACAAATCCGTCAAGCTCTTGGTCGGCATTTGGTTGGAATGCGCATGAAACGTCGTGCGAATATGGGCATATGTGGAGGTCATGAGGTTGTAGCTGCATATTCTTGCGGCCTGGGAGGTTGAAAGATATTATTACCAAGTCTTTTCCTGCTTCAGGCGCACCTTCACGACCTGAAGCCACATTTGCCCAGAGGAGGTGACAATATGAAGGCTTATGAACTGCTGTTCTTTGTTGACCCGTCGCTCGACCCCGAGACTCGTCTCGCTGTTATGAAGCGTATCGATACCACGATCGCTGAGGGCGCTGGCAAGGTCGACTCCGTTGACGAGTGGGGCAAGCGCAAGCTCGCCTACGAGATCAACGACCTCACCGATGGTGACTACACCCTCATCAACTTCCACGCAGATCCTACCCAGATCGCCGAGCTTGATCGCGTCCTGCGCATCACCGACGCTGTGGTCCGCCACATGATCGTCCGTCGCGACGACCAGGAGTAAGACTGTCGTTTTGGACTGGGCTTGTGCCCCAAGAGGAAGTAGTGAGTTATGAGCATCAATCGAGTGAACATCACCGGTAACCTCACCCGCGATCCCGAGCTGCGCGCCACCGCCGGCGGAACCCAGGTCCTGTCCTTTGGCGTCGCCGTGAACGATCGTCGCCGCAACGCGCAGACTGGCGAGTGGGAGGACTATCCCAACTTTGTCGACTGCACCATGTTCGGCACCCGCGCCGAGGCCGTGAGCCGTTTCCTGGCAAAGGGAAACAAGGTCGCGATCGAGGGCAAGCTGCGCTACAGCTCTTGGGAGCGCGACGGCCAGCGCCGGAGCAAGCTTGAGGTCATCGTCGATGAGATCGAGTTTATGAGCTCCCGTGGTGGCCAGGGCGGCTACGATCAGGGCGGTTACGCCCCCGCAGCTCCCGCGCCCGCAGCACGTCCTGCCGCACCGGTGGCCACGCCGCCCGCGGTCGACGTCTACGATGAGGACATCCCGTTCTAAGGGTTGTTCACCTATTTTTGAGTGAGAGGCGGCTTCGGTTCGCCGAAGTTGCCAAACGAAAGGTATTTTGACATGGCTAATGATTTTTCTGCACGTCAGCCGCGTCGTAAGTACTGCCAGTTCTGCAAGGAGAACACTGAGTTCATCGACTATAAGGATACTCAGCTTCTCCGTAAGTACATGACCGACCGTGGCAAGATCAAGCCCCGTCGCGTCACTGGCGCTTGCACGCAGCATCAGCATGACATCGCCAACGCCATCAAGCGCGCCCGCGAGATGGCTCTCCTGCCGTACACCGTCCCCGTGGTTTCCTCTCGTGGCAACCGCGACCGCGGCTAAGAAGGGAGACGCATCATGAAGGTTATTCTTCTCGATGAGATCAAGGGCAAGGGCGGCGAGGGTGACGTCGTAGAGGTCGCTCAGGGTTACGCTGAGAACTTCCTGTTCCCCAAGAAGCTCGCTGTTGCCGCCACCAAGGGCAACCTCAAGCAGCTTGACGAGCGTCGCAACAACATCGCTAAGCGTGAGGCCGTTCGTCTGGCTACCGCCAACGAGACCAAGGCTGCCTTCGAGGGCAAGACGGTCACCGTTGACGTCAAGGTCGGCGACGAGGGCATCCTCTTTGGCTCCGTTACCGCCGCTATGATCGCTGACGCCATCAAGGCTCAGCTCGGTATGGACATCGACCGCAAGCGCGTCGAGCTCGGTAAGCCCATCAAGGTTGCCGGTGCCCACACCGTTGCCATCTCGCTGTACCGCGAGATCAAGGCCGAGGTTGTCGTTCTCGTCGGCGTTACCGCCGAGGAGCTCGCTGCCGAGGCTGAGGTCGAGGAGGCCGCTGAGGTCGCCGAGGCCGAGACCGCCGAGGTCGAGACTGAGGCTGCTGCCGAGTAGCATTTGCTGCAACGCAACAATCTTGTTCTAAGAAGGGCGCTCTGGGAAACCAGGGCGCCCTTTTGTTTTTTGCGCTGAGTGAGTGTCATGGTGAACGTTGCGTCGAAGTCCTATATACAGGACCGTTCATCCGTTTGGTTCGGTGATGATTGGCGGCGCGCGGCGCGTTTTGGGACCGTGGCTGATACTATGGATGCTCGCAAGCGATATGAATGAGGATGCTCATGGCATATGACGATAGGGAGACCGGGCTGACGGTTGAGGACCGTGGCTCAAAGTTGGGTCTTCCCCAAAACCAAGATGCAGAGGCCAATGTACTGGCCGCTATGCTGCTATCGCCCGAGGTGGTCGAAGAGGCCCAGGTCGAGCTGCAGCCCGATGACTTCTACCGGCCCATTCATAAGACCATCTATACCGCGATGGTCGATATGTACAACAGCCGCATTCCCATCGACTCCATCTCGCTGATCGATTACCTGCGAAGCATCAACAAGCTCGATGCCGTGGGCGGCGAGGCCTACATTTTGGAGTTGATGGGTCAGACCCTGTCGCTCGTCAACTGGCAGCACCATGCCGCCATCGTTCGCCGCGATTCGATGCTGCGTGAGCTGATCGGCGCCACCAACGAGATCAACGCGCTGGCATATAACGCCCCCACCGACACCAAAGAGGTCGTGGAGCTAGCCGAGAGCAAGCTGCTCAAGGTCACGGCGCGCGAGGTCAAGTCGAGTTACAAGACGCTGACCGAGTTTATGGTCGAGGCCTATAACGAGGCCGAGGAAGTGTGCCAGGCCGGTGGCCAGGCTGCGGGCGTGCCCACGGGCTTCCCGTCGCTCGACCGCATGCTCATGGGTTTTCGCGAGGGTCAGCTCATCATCATCGGCGCCCGCCCTGCTGTGGGTAAGACGTCGTTCGCCCTGAATCTGGCGCTCAACGCTGCCGCTGCCGGTTATACCGTCGGCTTCTTCTCTCTGGAGATGTCGGGCAAGGAAATTGCCCAGCGTCTGATTTGCGCCTACGCCATGATCTCGATCAGTGACTTCCGCATGGGCCGCATTAGCCCCGAGCAATGGGCCAACATCAACGAGGCCACGCAGACCTTGTCCAAGCTCGATATTCTGATTGACGATACGCCCGGCACCACAGTGACCGAGATTCGCGCCAAGAGCCGCCGCATGCTCCACAACAAGGAGAAGGCCATCATCATCCTGGACTACCTGCAGCTGGTGAGTCCTCCGCCGGGACGCCGCTCCGAGAGCCGTACCGTCGAGGTCTCCGAGATGTCGCGTGGTCTGAAGATCATGGCCAAGGAGCTCAAGATCCCGCTCATCGCGCTGTCGCAGCTCTCGCGTCAGGTCGAATCCCGTACCGGCAAGCGCCCGCAACTTTCCGACCTTCGTGAATCGGGCTCCATCGAGCAGGACGCCGATATCGTTATGTTCTTGGACCGCTCCGCCGACGAGGCCGAAGCCTCGCGCGACGATCGACCCGACGAGGGCGTTACGCGTATCGTCGTGGCCAAGAACCGTTCGGGCCCGATCGGCGACGTCGACCTGATGTTCCTGCCGGCATCCACCAAGTTCTATGAGCTTGATGGGGCACATGCCGAGGAGTAGGACAGGCGCCCGTTGCACGGGTATACTGGGAATGTTTTGTGCTTCTGCGTGCCGGCGTGGCGCGTAGACAGTCCATGAATGTAAGGAGTAAACATGCCGTCAACCGTTTTGGTCGGTGCCCAGTGGGGCGATGAGGGCAAGGGTAAGATTTGCGACCTGGTCGCCGGCGACTTCGATGCCGTCGTGCGCTACTCGGGCGGCAACAACGCCGGTCACACCATCGTCGTCAACGGCAAGAAGTACGGCCTGCACCAGGTGCCCTCCGGCATCATGTATTCCGACCACGTGTCGGTGATCGGTAACGGCTGCGTCGTCAACCCCAAGGTTGTCCTTGAGGAGATCGACATGTTCGAGGCCGACGGCATCACCACCAAGAACCTCAAGATTAGCGGCAATGCGCATGTCATCATGCCGTACCACATCGATCTGGATGGCGCCTTTGAGCAGAAGCTCGGCAAGAAGAACATCGGTACCACCAAGCGCGGCATCGGTCCGTGCTATCAGGACAAGATGGCCCGCATTGGCCTGCGCATGCAGGACATGCTGGACGAGGCGCTGTTCCGCGACAAGCTGGAGACCGCTCTCGCCCGCGTGAACCCCGAGCTCGAGCTCATCTACAACCTGCCCACCTACACCGTGAATCAGATTTGCGACGAGTACCTGCCGATGGCCGAGCGCCTGCGTCCCTACATCACCGAGACGAGCCTGCTGCTCAACAACATGATCGATGAGGGAAAGGACCTGCTGTTTGAGGGTGCCCAGGCGACGCTGCTCGACATCGACCACGGCACCTATCCGTACGTGACGTCTTCCAACTGCACCGCCGGCGGCGCCATTACCGGCTCCGGCGTGGGCATGAAGAACGTCGACCGCGTGCTGGGCGTCATGAAGGCCTATATCACCCGCGTCGGTTCGGGCCCCATGCCCACCGAGCTTTCCTATGAGTCCGAGGCCGGTCACACGCTGACCGAGGAGGGCTATGAGTACGGCGTGACCACCGGTCGCCGTCGTCGCTGCGGCTGGTTCGACGGCCCTATAGCCAACTATGCCTCGCGCGTCAACGGCCTCACCGACATCGCCGTGACCAAGCTCGACGTGCTTTCGGCTTTCGACACCATCAAGGTGTGCGTGGCCTACGACGTCGATGGCGAGCGCTACACGAGCGTGCCCGAGCATCAGGTGCGCTTTGAGCATGCCAAGCCCATCTACGAGGAGCTCCCCGGCTGGAAGTGCGACATCACCGGTTGCCGCAGCTTTGACGAGCTGCCGCAGGAGGCTCAGGACTACGTGGCGTTTATCGAGGATCTGGCACACACCCGCGTGACGTTCATTGGCGTCGGCGCTGGTCGCGAGCAGATCATCAACCGATTCTGGAAGTAATCGGGACTATTTGGTTATTGCGATATACCCCTTTGCAGCCCGGGCGGGCGGCCGAGGGGTATATTTGCTTGCAAAGGGCTCGCGCGGAGCGGGCCATTCATCCATAGAGGAGGCACCCTTGAAGGCGGACACTCAAACCATCGACATCCTGTTGTTGGGCAGCGGCGGCCGTGAGCATGCTTTGGCAGCTAAGCTCGCAGCATCACCACGCGCCGGCAAGCTCTACATCGCGCCGGGCAACGGCGGCACTGCGAGCTGCGGCGAGAACGTTGTTCTCGACGACTGCGATCCTGCGGCCGTGGCGGCGTTTGCGCAGAGCCACGGATGCGGACTCGTGGTGATTGGCCCCGAGGCTCCGCTCGTGGCGGGCGTGGCCGACGCCGTGCGCGCGGCGGGTATTCCCTGCTTTGGCCCGGGTGCCGAGGGCGCCCAGATGGAGGGCTCCAAGCTGTTCTCCAAACAGCTCATGGAGCGTGCGGGCATTCCGACGGCAGCCTATGGTTCGTTTACCGACGAGGCTTCGGCTCTCGCCTACGTGCGCGAGCAGGGCGCCCCGCTGGTCGTCAAGGCCGACGGCCTTGCCGCGGGCAAGGGCGTTATCGTGGCGACCGAACTTGAGCAGGCCGAGGAGGCCGTGCGCGAGTGCTTTGGCGGCACCTTTGGCGATGCCGGCAATACCGTGGTCATCGAGGAGATGCTGACCGGCCCCGAGTGCTCGCTGTTGGCCTTTACCGACGGTAAGACCGTGCGCCCCATGGCCACCTCGCAGGACCACAAGCGCGCGCTCGAGGGCGACAAGGGCCCCAACACCGGCGGCATGGGCGTCTACAGCCCGGTGCCCATCGTGACCGATGAGGAGCACGCCACGATGGTGAAGGTCATGGAGCATACCGTTGCCGAGCTTGCTGCCGAGGGCATCGACTACCGCGGCTGCCTGTATGGCGGCTTTATGCTCACCCCCGCCGGCCCCAAGGTGCTGGAGTTCAACGCCCGCTTTGGTGATCCCGAGACTCAGGTCGTGCTGCCGCGCCTTAAGAACGACCTGGTCGAGGTCATGCTGGCTTGTGCCAACTGCGAGCTCGATCAGATTGAACTCGACTGGCGCGACGAGTGGGCCGTGGCCGTTGTCCTGACGAGCGCGGGCTATCCCGGCAGCTACGAGAAGGGCAAGGTCATCACCGGTATTGAGGATGCCGAGGCCATGGAGAACGTGACCGTGTACCACGCGGGCACTGCCGTGGTGGACGGCCAGCTCGTGACCAATGGTGGCCGCGTGCTTGCCGTGACCGCTCTGGGCGACACGTTCGAGAACGCTCGCAACCTTGCCTACGAGGCCTGCGAGAAGATTGATTTTGAGGGCAAGACCCTGCGTCACGACATCGGCCTGCGCGCGCTGCGCGGTCGCGACGCCTGGGATGCCTAAAATCCGAGAGGAATGAGACGGATGGACGAGAAGAACGAAGAGCTCGTGGACGCGCAGATCGTCGAAGAGGACAGCCGCATGTATGGGCACGCCGAGGGCGAGCCTGGTGGCGAGGTCGCTGACGAGCCGGCACTGGTGCTGGGCGACGACGACCCGCACGATGCCGAGCTGCACGAGAAGATTCTTTCGGAGGAGTGCGCCTGGAAGGGCAAGATCCTCGACGTCCACCGTCTTGAGGTTGAGCTGCCTAACGGTCACCGTAGCGCCCGCGATATCGTTCGCCATCCGGGTGCGGCGGCCGTTGTGGCACTGACCGAGAGCGGCAAGATCGTACTGGTGCGTCAGTACCGCACCGCCATCGACCGCGTGACGGTCGAGATTCCCGCCGGCAAGCTCGATCCAGGCGAGGACCCGCTCGATTGCGCCAAGCGCGAACTGCATGAGGAGACGGGCTTTAGGGCTGGTCGTATTCGCTTTTTGACGTCGATCGTCACGTCCTGCGGTTTTTGCGATGAGATTATCCACATCTACTTGGCTACAAAGCTCGAGTTTGATGCGCCCAACCCCGATGATGACGAGTTTGTCAACGTGGACCTGGTGCCGCTGCACGAGCTGATCGATGCCGTGCTCGACGGCAAGATCGAAGACGCCAAGACCGTCGTAGGCGCCTTGGCCTGTGACAGCATCGCACACAGGCTGGGCGGAACTGAGCTCTAGGTTACGCGGTTTTACCAAACCGCGTAACGAGTCGACGCTGCAAACGCCCCTAAGCGGCAATCTGCCTTTCAATCGTCGCTCGCGTACCGAAGTACGCGTCACTCCTCTTTCAAGGCACCTTGCTCGCTTAGGGACGTTTTCGCTGACGCTGCCAGAACATCGGCGTTATGCTTGTTGGGATGCTTTGTTTTCAGCCCGACCGGTTCAACCGGATTTCTCACACCATTAATTTCTCTCCGAGGACTGCATGTTTAAGAGGTTTCTTTCGTATTACGAGCCCCAGATGGGGCTTTTTGTTGCTGATACTGTTTGTGCTCTGGTGCTTGCCGCCATTGACCTGGCGTTCCCCATTATCCTGCGCAATTTGACCGGTGGGCTATTTGCTCAGGGTCAGGCTGCCATTATGCAGGCGCTCGGCATGATCGCGGTGGGCTTGGTGCTGATGTATGCCGTCCGCTGCGCCTGCCGCTACTTTGTGAGCTATTGGGGTCACGTGATGGGCGCGCGCATGGAGTCCAAGATGCGCGAGGACCTGTTCGACCAGTATGAGCGCTTTAGCTTTGCGTACTTCGACCGCAACAGCTCGGGTGACATGATGAGCCGCGTGGTCAACGACCTGTTCGATATCTGCGAGGCGGCGCATCACGTTCCCGAGTGGATCATCATCTGCGGCATCGAGATTATCGGCTCGTTTGTGATTCTCTTTACCATCGCCCCGGTGCTGGCGCTCGCCATGGCCGTGGTGACGGCGGCGTTTGCGGTCATCATGTTTTGGCAGAACATGCGCATGCGCGAGGTCTTTTGCGACAATCGCAAAAAAATCAGCGGCATCAATGCGCAGCTGCAGGATTCGCTGGCGGGCATACGCGTGGTCAAGAGTTTTGCCAATGAGGAGACCGAACGCTTCAAGTTCCGCGCCTCCAACAATCGCTATCTTTCGTCCAAGGAGAACATGTATCACGCCATGGGCGTCTATACCGCGACGTATGGCCTGCTCTCGGGTGTGCTCTATGTGATCGTAGTGCTGCTGGGCGGATGGCTGGTCGCCCAGGGACAGCTACAGGCGGTCGATATGGCGACCTTCGCACTCTATATTTCGCTGTTCTGCACGCCGCTCGAGACGCTCGTCAATTCGGCCGAAACGTATCAGAAGGCTATCGCCGGCTTTAAACGTATGGACGAGGTGCTCTCGACCGCGCCGGATATCCAGGACAAGCCGGGCGCTACGGATCTGCAGGTGACTGCCGGCGCCGTGGAGTATCACGACGTGTGCTTTAACTACGAGGATGTCGAGCTGGGCGAGGGCTATGCCGACGAGCGTCCCGTTATCGACCATATGAATCTGTCCATCAAGCCCGGGCAGACCATCGCGCTGGTTGGCCCTTCGGGCGGTGGCAAGTCCACGACCTGTTCGCTGCTGCCGCGCTTTTATGACGTGGCTGCCGGATCCATTAGCATCGACGGCCAGGACGTGCGCGATGTGACGCAGCAGAGCCTGCGCCGCGCCATCGGCCTGGTGCAGCAGGATGTCTATCTATTTGACGGTACGATTGGCGAGAACATCGCCTACGGCAAGCCGGGCGCCACGGCAGAAGAGATCGCCGAGGCCGCCCGTCGCGCCAACATCGATGCCTTTATCGAGTCGCTTCCGCAGGGCTACGACACCGTGGTGGGCGAGCGCGGCAGCCGTCTTTCGGGCGGACAGAAGCAGCGCGTTGCCATCGCGCGCGTGTTTCTCAAGAACCCCAAGATCCTGATTTTGGACGAGGCGACGAGTGCTTTGGATAACGAGAGCGAGGAGGCGGTGCAGGAGTCACTCGAAGAGCTGGCACGCGGCCGTACCACGATTATTATCGCCCACCGTCTTTCGACCATTAAGCATGCCGATGAGATTGCGACCGTTGAGCATGGTCGCGTTGTGGAGCGTGGCACGCACGAGGAGCTTCTCGCCCGTGGCGGCACCTATGCCCGTTACTATCGAATGCAGTTCGAAGGTGCGCGTGCGCACGAGCTCGACTGATTGATATGACAGGAAGTTTATGGCTGACAAGAACCCTTTGACTCCGGAAGAAGTGACGGAGTTATTCTCCGAAATCGATGCATCCGGCGTCTTGGATCCCACGCTCGCCAAAAAGCGTACCGAGCGCATGCGTGAGAAGGAGGCTGCGGCCAAGCGCGGTGACAAAGCGGCGCTAGCGCAGCTGCGCAGCGAGGACCGCGCGAGCCAGGCAAAACATATCGACCCGCTGTCCGAGGACGATCCTTCGGGCTCGCAGGTGAGCCATACCATTACGAAGACCGCGATGGCCGTGGTCATCGGTATTTTGGTGCTGATCGTGGGCATGCAGATTGGCTACGGCGTGATGCGTCGTCTGAACACCGCCAACCTGTCCGAGAGCGTTTCGGTCGATACCGTTTCGACCGCGCTCAAGGGTGGACTTGAATGGGGCAACGGCTTTACGCAGTTCCCGCTCGACTTTACCGTCGATGAAGCCGATGAACGCACGGGCACGGTCGAGGTGACGGTGTTGGACACATCGTCTGCCAACGAGCTCGAGCTGCTGTCCAACGGGCAGATTCAGGCCGCGGCGCTTGCGACCAACGCGTTGCTCAACGATAAGATCGACCGCGTGGTGTATAACGTTCACGCCTATATCGACGAGGATAGCAACACTCAGCACGATTCCTTCTTTGGCATGTTCCCCGCGCGCGGCCACCAGAGCGCCATTTTGACGTTCGTGTGGACCAAGAGCTCATCCAACGCCACGAGTATCGACTGGAAGATGCGCATCGTGAGTATGGATGACACCATCGCCGAGCGCATTCAGAAGCAGGTGAACTCGGTGTCGTCGTTGATTGAGGACCCGGTGGTGAGCCAGACCAAGATTGACGAGGAAAAGGCCGAGCGCGATCTGGAGCATCGTCTGCATGGCCGCGAGATTTTCCGCGGCGGCAAGCCCGATCGCACACCGTCCAAACTGCTGGAGCAGGATAAGAAAAAGTAAGACGTCATCATCCCGCGTGAGCCACAAGCCTCGCGGGATGATTTTTAATCCCCATTACAGTTTGAGTCGTCCGAAAGGGCGGCTCTTTTCCGTTGCACGGTTATACGATTGAGCCGTACCGGTGGTCGCTGGCCGACCGCCCCGGACGGCCGTCAGCCCCTGCCCCGTAGAGGGCCCGGGGGATGTTGCCACCGGGGGCGCTCGCCGCTCCGGACGACTGATAGGAAACTGCCGGGCGCAAGCGCCACGGCCAGGTAATGTGGGTGTCGCGGGGAGGGGTTCCGATCGGCCTACCGATTGGAGGATAACACCGTGGCACCACCTAGAATGCCGGAAGCCGTCATCGGGCTCGATGTCGGGAAATCGTCCCACTGGGCATGCGTCGCGACTCGAGATGGCGAGGTGCTGTTGAGCACCCCCGTCGCGAACAGGGAGGACGACCTGGACTCGCTGTTCGGCCGCTTCCCCGATGCGCTCGTGGTCGTCGACCAGTCGCGCAACATAGGCGCCCTCGCGCTCGCCCGCGCCAGGGCGGCCGGGATGTCGGCGGCGTACCTGCCGGGACTCGCGGCGCACGGGGCCGCCAGGCTCTTCGCCGGCGACGCCAAGACCGACGAGCGGGACGCGATGGTCATCGCGAAGACGGCGCTTGGC
>USOF01000020.1 GCA_900556285.1 uncultured Collinsella sp.
CACCATCGATAACGATATTTCGAGCTCCGAATATACCATCGGTTATGACACGGCGATGAATACCGCTATGGAAATGATCGACCGCATCCGCGATACCACAGAGTCTCACGACCGCTGCAGCGTTGTAGAGGTCATGGGCAGACGTTGCGGCGACATCGCACTCAACACCGGCATCGCTGTCGGTGCAATCGCAACGCTCGTCCCGGAAGTGAAGTATGACTTTGAAAAGGACGTCATCGAGCGCATCCGCTACGCACAGAAGACCGGCAAGCGCCACTTCATCGTGGTCGTTGCAGAGGGCGTAGGTCACTCCGAAGATATCTGCAAGCGCATCCAAGAGGAGACCGGCATTGAGAGCCGCGCGACCATCCTTGGCCATGTACAGCGCGGCGGTTCCCCGACGGCCTTCGACCGCGTTCTCTGCACCCGGTACGGTGTGGCGGCCGTGGAAGCCATCATCAAGGGCGATTATAACGTCATGGTGGCCCTGCGCAATGATTCCATTATCCAGGTTCCCCTGGAAAAAGCGGGCTCCAACCCCCGTTCGGTTCCCCTGGACAGTGAAATCATCCGGGCCGCGCGGTATATCGGCGTCAGCTTTGGGGACGAAACCGAGTAAGGCTGGGATTCCTGCAGGAAGGCCCGCGGCGAAGTGGATTCCTGCTTTCGGGTTTCTTCCTAATTAATAATTCTGTATCGTCTTTTTGCGGTTCCTCATGATTCCCGGGACCGCCGCCCTGCGGCGGTGTCCCTGGATTCCAATCCCCCGGTACGGGTCTGGTACCGGGGGATTTTTTGTGGCGTCTTTGCCCGTGTCGTTTAAAAAATGTTTACGAAACACACCTTGAATCGGACGGGGAAGCGTGTATAATAGTAGCATATGCAGCGTACCGGCGGGACGCAGACCTGCTGCGGCCGTGGGACCCTGCCATTCCCAATTTGACAAGGAGATACCATGAGCGATTATCTGATAGCCGTCATTGTCGGCTGCGTCGAAGGACTGACGGAGTTTATCCCTGTGTCCTCGACGGCCCACATGATTATTGTCGGCCATATGCTGGGCTTCACGGGAGACTTTGCGGCCCTATTCGACGTCTTTATCCAGCTGGGGGCAATCCTGTCCATCATCTTTATCTACAAAGACCGGTTCAGACGCTTTTTGACGAAGGACGGCTGGGATACCCACAAAGGACTTAGCGTCTGGCACGTCGCCATGGGCATGCTGCCCGTCTGCGTCGTCGGGTTCCTGGCCCACGAATATATCAAGACATATCTGTTCTCGCCCTTTACGGCGGTCTTTGGCCTGGTTCTTGGAGCCTTGCTGATGATATACGCGGAAAAGAAGATGGGACCCCGCGACGCGTCCCTCGTACAGGACATCGACAAGATGAGCCTGAAGCAGTGCCTGGTCGTCGGATTCTACCAGCTGCTGGCCTTGTGGCCGGGTTTTTCCCGCAGCGGATCCACCATGGCCGGCGCCATGCTGGCCGGTGTCGGGCGCAACGTGGCGGCCCAGTACACCTTCCTCATGGCCGTCCCCCTCATGTTTATCGCCTGCCTGTTCGACCTGTTCAAGAATCTGGACAAGCTGGGCAACGGGGGAGCCGCGGAACTGGCCATCGGGTTTGTGACGGCTTTTGTGACGGCCTACATTTCCGTCCTCTGGTTCCTGAAGTTCCTGAAAAACTCGACCCTGACGGCCTTTTCTGTCTACCGGATCCTGCTGGCCGCCGTGGTGCTGTTCTATTTCTTGTGAGTCACATGGGCCGATTCGTCCTGTCCAGTCGGATCGGCTTTTTCTTTTTTCCCTCCCGTGAGGATTTTGACGAAAAATGGGTTGACAAACACGAGCTGGTGTTGTAATATACTACATGTCACGAATTGCTGCTGGCATAGCTCAATTGGCAGAGCAACGGTTTTGTAAACCGTAGGTTGTAGGTTCGATTCCTATTGTCAGCTCCAGTAGATAACTTCATGGAGAGGTTCCCGAGTGGCTAAAGGGAGCAGACTGTAAATCTGCCGTCGACGACTTCGATGGTTCGAATCCATCCCCTTCCACCAATAATGCGGATATGGCGGAATTGGCAGACGCGTACGGTTCAGGTCCGTATGGGGGCAACCCCATGAAGGTTCAAGTCCTTTCGCCCGCACCATTAAATGAAAGAGCTCCCAGCAATGGGGGCTTTTTTGTTATGGGCCCATCACAGGGACTTGAACCTGTGAAGGAGCGAGCGTAAAGAAAACGCGGAGCGTTTTTAGCGAGCTGGCGAGGACGCCGGCAGGCGGCCGAAGCCGGCGCGTATTTGCGAAGCAAATACGCGGACGTCCCGTTGCCCGCTCCAATTCCAAAATGTTAGGTTAATGCCTACTGCCCATACTTGCACCTGCGCACGGTACAATGGTTGGGTTACGACCAACGTGCCAATAACCAAAAAGGAGCCGCTATGATCGATCGCTATACCCGCCCGGAGATGGGACACATCTTCTCCCTCGAGAACAAGTACGCCATTTGGCAGGAAATCGAGGTTCTGGCCTGCGAGGCCCAGGCGGAGCTCGGCAAGATCGGTATTTCCAAAGACGAGGCCCAGTGGATCCGCGACCATGCCAACTTTGAGAAGGCGAAGGTCGATGAGATCGAGGAAGTCACGCGCCACGACGTCATTGCCTTCCTGACCAACATGAAGGAGTACATCGATGCCGATGTTCCCGAGGGCGACCCCAAGCCCAGCCGCTGGGTTCACTATGGCATGACCAGCTCCGATCTGGGCGACACGGCCCTGTGCTACCAGCTCACCCAGGCCTGCGACCTGATCATCGAGGACGTCAAAAAACTCGGCGAGATCTGCAAGCGTCGCGCCTTTGAGGAGCGCAACACGCTCTGCGCCGGCCGTACTCATGGCATCCATGCCGAGCCGATGACCTTTGGCATGAAGTTTGGCTCTTGGGCCTGGGAGCTCAAGCGCGATCTGGATCGTCTTGAGGATGCCCGCAAGAACGTTGCCTTTGGTGCCATCTCGGGCGCCGTCGGCACGTACAGCTCCATCGAGCCGTTTGTCGAGGAATATGTCTGCGAGCACCTGGGCCTGGTTCACGACCCGCTGTCCACGCAGGTTATTAGCCGCGATCATCACGCCTACCTCGCCGGCGTTCTTGCCACCACCGCGGCCACCTGTGAGCGCATCGCTACCGAGGTTCGCAATCTGCAGAAGACCGATACACTCGAGGCCGAGGAACCGTTCCGTAAGGGTCAAAAGGGCAGCTCCGCCATGCCGCATAAGCGCAACCCCATCACCATGGAGAAGGTCTGCGGCCTGTCGCGCGTCGTGAAGGCCAACGCGCAGGTTGCCTTCGACAACGTCGCCCTGTGGCACGAGCGTGACATTTCGCACTCCTCTGCCGAGCGCGTCGCCCAGGCCGACAGCTTCATCGCCCTCGACCACATGTTCCAGTGCCTCATTCGCGTTATCGACGGCCTGCAGCTGTATCCCGCTCGCATGATGGCCAACCTCAACAAGACGCGCGGCCTCATCTTCTCCTCCAAGGTGCTGCTCGCCCTCGTCGATACGGGCATCACCCGCGAGGACGCGTACGCCATTGTGCAGGAGAACGCCATGGCAACCTGGCACGAGGTACAGGATTGTGTCTCCGGCCCTACCTTTAAGGAGCGTCTCGAGGCCGACCCGCGCTGCACCGTCAGCCAGGAGAAGCTCGACGAGATCTTTGATCCATGGGACTTCCTCACCCGTATCGACACGGTCTTTGATCGTCTGGAGCAGCTGAGCTTCGAGTAGGTTCGGCATAACGTTAGCTTTTTGGGGCGCTTTGCTGGTAATGTGTGTTGCCGGCAAAGCGCCTCGTTGCATTTAGGGAAAGACGGGGATAATAGTCGTCTCGAATAACATTCTGAGAGGGGATCGCATGATTTCGTTTGATTACAAGCCTCAGGGCGTGTGTGCTCGCAATATTCACCTTGACCTTTCCGATGACGGCAACAAGGTGATAGGCGTTGAGTTTACCGGTGGCTGCGACGGCAATCTCAAGGCAATCTCCAAGCTGGTCGAGGGCGCTCCTGCCGATCGCGTAATCGAGGTTCTCGCCGGTAATACCTGCGGTATGAAAAAGACCTCCTGCGCCGACCAGCTTACGCGCGCCATCGAGGCCGCTCGCGCCGAGATCGCCTAATGGGTATCGCCGATCACATCAAGAACGGAATATCGCGTCGCGGCTTTGTACTCGGTGGGGCTGCCGCGGGCGCTGCCACGGTGCTTGCCGGATGCTCGAAAAAAACGGGTACCAGCGATGATGCCGCCGGCGAGCCGCAGGTTATCAAGGACGATTCCAAAATCATCTCGATTACGGATGAGTATGAGGCTGTCGACATCGATCTTGAGCCGGCGGCGTCGTGGACGCTGCCTCTGGGTACGCTGCTGTACTACTGCGACGGCGATTACGCCGCGGCGATGATGGCGCCCGCATCGGCATTGCACGCCAACACACTCGGTGTGCTCAACCTGGGCGATGGCTCGCTTACCACATTAATCGAGGATCCTATCGAGGGCACGGGATACGCATTCTACGATGTCCGTGCCGGCGACGGCGTATTCGCGTGGGTTGAGATGAACTTTGCCAATTCATCGTGGAAGCTCTACGCTCAAAATCTGTCGGGCGCTTCGCTCTCTGGCGATGTGGTTGAGCTCGATCGAGGTGGCAAGGACTATGATCCGCCCCTGTTTACGGCGTTCGGGTCATCGGTTATCTGGTATAAAATGCCCTCGGCAGGCGGCAATAAAACGAGTAGTGATTCGTTTTGCTATCGTCGCTCGCTTGATGAATCCAAGGCCGAGACAATTTGGAAATCGACGGGCCGCTTTGCATCGGCCCCGCGCGCGAGCGACGGCATTTTGACCATCTCGCCGCGTGTCCGCAACGACGAGGGCGTCTACTACGGCATAACGGCAATCGATCTGACCGACGGCAACAACACCAAGCGTGCCCAGCTAGTCCTTCCCTCGTCAGTCTCGCCTTTCGAGGCCGTGTATATGGGCGATACCTTCGTGTTTTCTATCGAGGCGGCCTATAGCGGCGTGGGCAGCCTGGGCAATATGGGCACGTATATCGGTAATGAGGGAGGGCCGTACCTCTTTCTGTCACGCGAGCCGCTCGCATGTGCGGCTGGCAAGAAGAATAAATACCTTGTTAAGGTACAGGCGTCGCATTTCCTGATCGACACCTCTGCCAAGACCTATGGCTCGCTGCTGTCGCCCGACCGCGCTTTGGAGTATGGCGATTATCCAGCTACGGCGGGAAAATCGGACTCATTCCTTACGTACGCCACGGTGCGCAACAGCCAGGGTATACCAGAGACGGTCACTGCACGCCTATTCTCTCTTTAAGCTTAGAGGGGTTAAAAAGGCGCCAACAGGGGAATAAACGCGTTGTAATTGTGAGTACCGCCCGCCGAGCTGCCGCGTCATAGCGGCATCCGGCGGGCTCAGGTGCGTTAAAATGGGCTTGTTCTTAGCTAATTGAGACAGGGGGGCCGTGTTATGGCTTCAGATGCAAAGAAGATTCTGCTGGTCGAGGATGAGAAGGCAATCCGTGACGCCGTCGCTGCCTATCTCGAGCGCGAAGGCTACTGGGTTGTGGGCGTCGGCGATGGCCAGTCCGCGATCGAGGAGTTCGAGAAGCATCAGTTCGACCTGGTCGTGCTCGACCTTATGCTCCCCAAGATTCCCGGCGAGCGCGTTTGTCGCACCATTCGCGATACCTCGGATGTCCCCATCATCATGCTGACGGCTAAGGGCGAGATCGAGGACCGTATTATCGGTCTTGAACTCGGCGCCGACGACTATCTGATTAAGCCGTTCTCGCCGCGCGAGCTCGTCGCCCGCGTTCGCGCTCTGTTCCGCCGTGCCCACCAGGCCGACGAGCCCGCCGTCGAGGTGCTCGACTTCGGCGATCTGGTCATCGATATCTCGGGCCACAAGATCTTGGTCGAGGGCAAGGAAGTCGATCTGACGGCTTCCGAGTTCAAGCTGCTCACCACGCTTGCCCGTCATCCCGGCCGTGTGTATAACCGCATGGAGCTGGTCGAGAAGGTGCTCGGGTATGACTTTGAGGGCTATGAACGCACCATCGATAGCCACGTGAAGAACCTTCGCGCCAAGCTGGGCGATGATCCCAAGAAGCCCAAGTGGCTCTACACCGTCCATGGTGTCGGCTATCGCTTCGAGGCTCCGGCTAAGACCGATAAGTCGGACGAGAAATAGGGAAATCACATATGACACCTGCGCGCTTTGAAATCGGACAAAAGCACAAGCAGGAGAGCGAGGCGGGTTCCAAGGCTAGTTGGAACACGCCTCGTTCCGATTCACGGCCAACGATGAGCTATCCCTCGCGCATGGCACTTGCTTTTGCTCTGACATCGCTCATGACGGTATTGGTGCTGGTGGGCGTTGTCTCTGTTGTGTGGGGCACGGTCTTTTCGGATTACACACGCTCCAATATCGTCGAAATCGCAAATTCCGCTGCCGAGAAGTTGGCAACCTCATATGAGGAAAACGGCTCTTGGACCGCGGGAGAACTGCGCACGGTCGCAACGTCGAGTTTGGTTTCCGACGATCTGGGCATGCAGGTCGTCAATAAAAAGGGCGTGATCGTTTATGACGATTCCTGGCCCTCGGCAAGCGCCACCGCCGATGTACGCGAAAACCAGGCTACGACCGACGACACGAGCGGCAAGAGGGCATCGCATAGCCCGGTCTCGTCTGCTCCAACCGACTCCGATAGCGTTGCTAACGTCGAGATTGTAACGTCTTCCGGCGAGCATGTCGGACAGGTAAAGCTGTGGGCCATCGGCTCCGACGCTCTGCTCACCAAGGCGGACTCTGCGTTTAGGGAGAAGACCTTTAACGCCATGGCCCTCGCTGCGGTTGTTGCAATCTGCATTTCGGTCGTTATCGGATCGCTCGTGTCGCGCATGCTCACCAAGCCGATTCATCGCATCACCAGTACCGCAAAGCAAATCCGTGACGGCGACCTGTCGGCTCGCACGGGACTGCGCGGTGATGACGAGATCGATCAGCTGGGTGAGACCTTCGATGAGATGGCCACTTCGCTCGAGAAGGATATGAAACACGAGAAGCGCCTGACCTCAGACGTTGCACACGAGCTTCGCACGCCGCTTATGGCCATGCTCGCAACGGTCGAGGCCATGCAGGATGGCGTGTATCCCACCGACGATGAGCATTTGGAGACCGTTGCTTCCGAGACGCGTCGCCTGGCTCGTCTGGTGCAGCAGATGCTCGACCTGTCGCGCATGGAAAACAGCGCGGCTCCGCTCAACCTTGAGCCGGTGGACATGGTTCCTTTCGTGCGTTCCATCGTCAATGCCCAGGAGCGCCTGTTTGTCGACCGCGATCTGCGCCTGCGTTTTGCGGACGAGACCCAGGGTCACGACGATGTCGTCGAGGCCGATCCCGACATGATCACGCAATGTGTTATCAACCTCATGAGCAACGCCATGCGCTACACCCCCGAGGGCGGTTGGGTCGTGGTGTCGGTGCTCAGTGACCGCAAGCACGTCAGCATTGCCGTTTCTGATACCGGTATCGGTATTGCCAAGGACGATCTGTCGCGTATCTTCGGACGATTTTGGCGCGCCGATGCCAGCCGCGCCCGCGAAGCCGGCGGCCTGGGCGTTGGCCTCGCCGTGACCAAGCAGATCGTCGAGCGTCACCATGGCTACATATCCGTGGAGTCGGAGCTTGGAAAGGGTACGACTTTTACAATTCATCTGCCCCGCGAGCACACGGCGGACGCGGCATCTACTACAATGGAGCACTAGCTTTTCGCTATTCGGTGAAGGAGGGGCCGCGTCCCTGCCGCTCCGAGTTTGCGAAAACATGCGGGAAAGAACCCGCATTTCTGTCGTATTTAGGTAAGGAGTGACTCACGTGACAACGATGGAGCGTCGTCCGGATTCCCGTGGCAAGGTTCGTGATATCTACGATGCCGGTGAAAACCTGCTGATGGTCGCCACCGACCGCATTTCTGCGTTCGACTTCATTCTTCCCGACGAGATTCCGTTTAAGGGAGAGGTGCTCAACCGCATCTCGGCATTCTGGTTCGATAAGTTTGCCGACATCGTCCCCAACCATCTCGTCTCCATCGACCCGGCGGATTTCCCCGAGGAGTTTGCCGAGTATCGTGACTACCTCGCAGGCCGCGCCATGCTGGTCAAGAAGGCCCAGACGATTCCTATCGAGTGCATCGTCCGCGGCTATCTGACCGGTTCGGGCAAGAAGACCTATGACGAGAACGGCACCGTCTGCGGCATTCAGCTGCCCGAGGGTCTGACCGAGGCCTCCAAGCTCCCCGAGCCGCTGTTCACGCCGTCCACGAAGGCCGAGATCGGCGACCACGACGAGAACATTTCGTTCGAGCGTTGCTGCGAGATCGTGGGTGAGGACATCGCCACGCAGATTCGCGACCTGTCCCTCAAGATCTACAAGGCCGCTGCCGAGTACGCCGCGACCCGCGGCATCATCATCGCCGACACCAAGTTCGAGTTCGGTGTCATCGATGGCAAGGTTACGCTGATCGACGAGTGCCTCACGCCCGACTCCAGCCGTTTCTGGCCCGCCGCCAGCTACGAGGAGGGCAAGATTCAGCCTAGTTACGACAAACAATTCGTCCGCAATTGGCTCAAGGCCAACTGGGATATGACGGGGGAGACCCCGCACCTGCCCGCCGAGGTCATCGATGGCACGTCCGAGCGCTATCGCGAGGCCTTCCAGATCATCACTGGCTCCCAGTTCACAAGCATGAAGGAGAACGCATAAGTGAGTACCCGTAGCGCCACGAACAAGCGCACGCAATCCCACGAAGTTACCGGGGTTGCGCGCAAGTCCGCCGCATCTGCTAAACCCGCCCGCCAGGCAGCGAGCTCCGTTCGCGTCGTGCCGGCTTCGTCTAAAGCCCGCCGCAAAGAGCTCGAGAAGGGTGAAAACCTGGAAGGACTTTCCAAGGAGGAGAAGCGCGCCCGCAAGGCTAAGCAGCGCGCCCGCGAGGACCGCATCTACACGGTGTCGAATATCCTTCTCAAGCAGGATGAGGACTACACCAAGCGCCGTCGTATCTGGTGGGCCGTGCTCGCCATCGGCATGGTACTCGTCGTGGCAATTTGGGCTTCGTGCTACTTCGCTCCCGGCGGCACGGTGTCCAGTCCTGTTCAGATGGTCGGCATCGTTTTGTCCTATGTCATCATTCTGGGTGACTTTATCTACGACTTCGTTCGTATCCGTCCCCTGCGCAACATGTACCGCACGCAGGCCGAGGGCATGTCCGAGAACAAGCTCAACGCTCTTATCGAGCGCGCAGCTGCCGAGGAGGACAAGAAGGACTCCAAGAAGAAGTAGCGTTTGCATTCATACATATCGCTAAGATATAAGGCGCGTCGTTTTTGCGGCGCGCCTTTTTACTGTTCTATAGATAGATGGAGTGGCACATGATTCGAGCTGCCCTGACGGTCGAAGAAGCTCTGGAGGGCATAAAGGCCCTGGAGCCCAAGATTAAAAACTATGCGCGCCTGGTTGTCCGCAAGGGCGTAAACGTCAAGCCCGGCCAGGAGGTTGTCGTTCAGTCTCCAGTCGAGTGCGCACCTTTTGCCCGCGTGGTGGTCGCGGAGGCTTATGCCGCCGGCGCTGGCCACGTGACGGTCATTTGGGCCGATGATGCCGTGACAAGGCTTGCGTACGAGCATGTCGATAAAAGCTATTTTGAGCAGACGCCCGAGTGGAAGCGCCTGCAGCTGGATTCCCTGGCCCAGGACGGTGCCTGCTTTATCTTTATCGAGGGTGCGGATCCTGCGGCTCTCAAGGGTATCGATCCCGCCAAGCCCGCTGCAGCTTCTAAGGCAAGGAACACGCAGTGCAAGGTCTTCCGCCGTGGACTGGACTACAACATCAACCCGTGGTGTATCGCCGGCGCTCCGGTCGTGGCTTGGGCGCGCGAGGTGTTCCCGGGAGACGCCGATGAGGTTGCAATCTATAAGCTGTGGAATGCGATTCTGCACACCGCTCGTGCCGATGGCCAGGACCCGGAGAGCGACTGGGAGCTTCATGACGCGGCGTTCGAAAAGAACTTGCGCTTCCTGAACGACAATCGTTTTGACCGCCTGCATTACACCTCGGCAAATGGAACCGATTTGACGATCGGTATGACGAAGGGTCACGAGTGGGCCGGCGGCAAGGGTAAGACGCCCGATGGGCACCCCTTCTTCCCCAACATTCCCACCGAGGAAGTCTTCACCTCGCCTGATCGTATGCGTGCCGACGGTATCGTGTATTCGGCTATGCCGCTCATTCACCACGGTAACAAGGTTGACGATTTTTGGATTAAGTTCGAGGCCGGTCGCGTAGTGGACTACGATGCCCGTGTGGGCAAGGCGACGCTTGCGAGCATTATTGACACCGATGAAGGTGCCGCTCATCTGGGCGAGGTCGCGCTCATTTCCAAGAACACTCCGATCCGCGAAAGCGGCGTTCTGTTCTATGACACGCTCTATGACGAGAACGCTAGCTGCCATCTCGCGCTAGGTGTCGGTTTCCCCGAATGCATCGAGGGTGGGTACGACATGTCCAAGGAAGAGCTCCTGGAGCATGGCGTTAACGTCTCGAGCACGCACGTCGATTTTATGATCGGCACGGACGACATCGATATTACGGGCATTACGCCTGATGGACGTGAAGTTGTGATTTTCCAGAACGGCCAATGGAGTTGGGAATAGTCCCAGACCGTGGTACAATGCCACCCGCGGGCCGTTAGCTCAGCTGGCAGAGCAGGGGACTTTTAATCCCAAGGTCCAGGGTTCGAACCCCTGACGGCCCACC
>USOF01000021.1 GCA_900556285.1 uncultured Collinsella sp.
GATCCTGGGCCTGGCCGATCGCGTCGTCTTTACCCCGCACCTGGCACCGCTCAAGCGCGGCCTGCTCTCTACGGTGACGCTGCCGCTCGCAACGCAGGCTCTCGAAGCGCTGACTCTTGAGGATGCCGTCGACCATTACAAGAAGTTCTACGCCGGTCGTACCTTTGTGCGCGTGCTCGATGCCGGCCAGCAGCCCAAGACGGCTTCGGTTGTCGGTACCAATGCCGCCCAGATCGGCCTTGCGCTCAACAAGCGTGCGGGCGCGCTGGTGGCGACGGGCGCCATCGACAATTTGTGCAAGGGCGCTGCGGGCCAGGCGGTCCAGTGCGCCAACATCGTCTTTGGTTTTGACGAGCGACGAGGCTTGTCCACAGTGGCGTGCCCGGTGTAGCACATTCGATTATTAACGATTTGGTAGTCGGGTATCGAGTTTGGCGCCACTTTTAAGCTGGTCTCATGATTGTGGCTGGCATGGCGCACCAACCGATGCCCATTTTTTGTTTGACATAAGGAGTCGTAAAGACGATGAATGCTGAGCAGTTCGATATCAAGATTCGTGCCGTAGAGGGCGGCGTAACGGCGGCAGCCGGCTTTAAGGCGGCGGGCATCCATGCCGGATTCCGCAAGAATCCCGAGCGCCTGGATTACGCGCTCGTTGTGCCCGATAAACCCTGTCCCGGGGCCGGCGTGTTTACGACCAACCGCTTTTGTGCGGCGCCCGTGCAGGTGAGCCGTGCCAACCTGGGCGGTACGGACAAGGGCTATGGCATCATCGCCGGTGTTTCAATCAACTCCGGCAACGCGAACGCCGCCACGGGCGAGACCGGCCTTGCCTGTGCGCGCGAGACGTGCAACATCGCCTCGCAGGTCATTGGCTGTGAACCCCAACAGATTTTAGTTGCCTCCACGGGCGTGATCGGACAGATTCTGCCGATCGACACGTTTGAGACGGCAATTCCGTCCGCCTACGAGGCACTCTCTGCCCATGGCGGCGCCGATGCAGCCCGTGCCATCATGACGACCGATACGCATTCCAAGGAGTATGCCGTTCGCTACCGCAGTGAGGCTGTGGGCCATGTGGGCAACGCTTATACGGTGGGCGGCATGTGCAAGGGATCGGGCATGATCATGCCCAATATGGCCACCATGATCGCGGTCATTACTACCGATGCCCCCGTCGAGTCGGCGGCGCTCCACACCCTACTGCTCTCGACCGCTAAACAGACCTTTAATAAAGTGACGGTCGATTCCGATACCTCGACCAACGACACCTGTATCATGCTGGCTTCTGGCGCTGCCGCCGCGGATACCGAGGCCATCGTCGAGGGCACTGACGCCTTTGACGAATTGGCCTTTGCCGTGCACGAGGTGTGCGAGAGCCTGGCGCGTAACATCGCGGCCGATGGCGAGGGTGCGTCAAAGCTCGTGACGGTTAACGTCACCGGCGCCGCCAACGACGAGGAAGCCGATATCGCCGCCCGCGCCGTCGCCAACTCGCCGCTCGTCAAGACCTGCATCGCTGGCCACGACTGCAATTGGGGTCGCGTTGCCATGGCGCTCGGCAAGTGCGGCGTAAAGTTTAATCAGGAAGACGTTTCCATCGACATGATGGGCATGCCCGTCTGCCGCGATGGCCTGACTGTTCCTTTTGACGAGGACGAGGCCCTGCGACGTTTTGAGGCGCCCGAGATCGTGATTTCGGCCGACCTGGGCGCAGGCGACGCGGCAACGACCGTGTGGACCTGCGACCTCACGCACGAGTACATCTCAATCAATGGTGACTACCGCTCCTAGACTCCAGGCACGCTGCGCATCTCGCCGCGATTGCGGGCAGCGGAGCACAGCGCGATAACGATACGAAAGACGAGGCAGATTATGAAATTCGCACGCGATTGTCGTTCGAGCGAATCCAACGAAGCAACTGCGCAGCTGCTGTTCGAAGCGCTGCCGTGGATTAAAAACCTGACCGGCAAGACGGTCGTTATCAAGTATGGCGGGGCCGCCATGGTAGACGAGCAACTGCGTCGCGACGTGATGAGCGACATCGTTTTGCTCAAGATTATCGGCATGCGCCCCGTCATCGTGCACGGCGGTGGTAAAGCCATCAACGAGGCGCTGAGCCATTACGATATGCCCGTCGAGTTTAAGAACGGCCAGCGCGTGACCACGCCGGCGACCATGGATATCGTGCGCGAGGTGCTGGGCGGCAAGGTCAACCAAGAGCTGGTGGCGGCAATCAACCACCACGGTAACTTGGCCGTGGGCGTATCGGGCAGCGACGCCGGCACGCTCATCGCCGAGCCGCTCGACCCCGAGCTCGGTCGTGTGGGCAAAGTGACGCACGTCAACACCGACTATATCGAGCGCTTACTCGATAGCGAGTACATCCCCGTCATCGCTACCGTCGCGGCGGGGGAGGACGGCGGTTTCTTCAACATCAACGCCGACACCGCCGCCGGTGCCGTTGCGGCGGCGCTCCACGCGCACAAGGCGATCTTTTTGACCGATGTCGATGGCCTGTACAAGGACTTTAGCGACAAGGACTCGCTTATCTCCAACCTAACGCTCGACGAGGTTAACGAAATGCTCTACGGCGGCGAGGTCGATAAGGGCATGATTCCCAAGCTGCGTGCGGCCGTCGATGCGCTTACCGGCGGCGTATTTCGTGCCCACATCATTAACGGTACTACGCCGCATTCGCTGCTCCTGGAGCTGCTGACCGATGCCGGCGTCGGCACCGTGATCCATTCCACCGAGACGGCTTACGAGTTCGATACGCATCCGCATCCGCTTTCGACGTTTGCTGCGCGTCTGACCGAAAACCTTGACGAGGTCGAGAAACTTCAGACGGTCTAGCTGACCCGCAGCCGCCCCATTCCTGCACCCATAGCCCCGCGCCGGCTGGCGCCCAACGAAAGGCATCCCATGTCACTTGCAGCTCAGCAATCGCTTGAATCCCATTACGTTATGCATACCTTTGGCCGCTCTCCGGTCGAGTTTGTCGAGGGTCACGGCATGAAGCTCACCGGCGACGATGGCCGTGAGTACCTCGACTTTCTTGCCGGCATCGGCGTGTGCAGCCTAGGTCATGGCGACCCGGCTGTGCTCTCGGCGCTCGAGGCACAGACCAAAAAGCTCATGCATGTCTCCAATTACTTCTACATTGAGCAGCGCGGACAGGTCGCGGCGCTGCTGTCCAAGCTTGCTAACGACGACGTAGATGGTGCGCGCGTGCTTGCCGATGCTATTGCCGTCGGCGATGAGACCACGGCAGCTGCGCTTGGTGCCCCGGCTGCGGATGAGCAGGTTTGGGAGACCTTCTTT
The DNA here is from genome assembly GCA_900556285.1 of uncultured Collinsella sp. GTDB lineage: Bacteria > Actinomycetota > Coriobacteriia > Coriobacteriales > Coriobacteriaceae > Collinsella. The sequence goes on from USOF01000021.1 coordinate 3,325, forward strand.
GCCAACTCTGGCGCCGAGGCCAACGAGGGCTCGATGAAGCTCGCGCGCCTGTACGCCAAGCGTGCCGGTAATGGCGGCAACACCATCGTGTGCATGCGCGGCGGCTTCCACGGCCGTACGCTCGAGACCATTGCCGCCACCATGCAGGATTGGCTGCAGGACAGCTTCCGCCCGCTGCCGGGTGGCTTTGTGGCCTGCACGCCCAACGATGTCGATGAACTGCGTGCAATCTTTAAGCAGCTGGGCAGTGAAATATGCGCTGTAATGCTCGAACCGATCCAGGGTGAGAGTGGCGTGCACCCTATGACCGAGGAGTTTATGGCGGCAGCGCGCGACCTGGCACACGAAGTGGGCGCCGTGCTTATCGCCGACGAGGTCCAGTGCGGCATCTTCCGCTCCGGCAAGCCATTTGCGTTCCAGACCTATGGCGTGGAGCCCGACATCATGAGCCTTGCCAAGGGCATTGCTGATGGCGTGCCCATGGGTGCCGTCGTGGCAAAGAAGGAGATTGCCGACGTGTTTAAGCCGGGCGACCACGGCTCGACCTTTGGCGGTAGCTGCTTGGCCATCGCGGCGTGTGCCGCGACGCTCTCCGCGCTTGTGCGCGGCGATTATGCCGAGCATGCTGCCAAGGTGGGTGCCTATATGGAGCAGGCGCTGGCTAAGCTTCCGCATGTGGTAGAGGTGCGTGGCCGTGGCCTGATGCTCGGCTGTGATTTGGATGATGCCGCGGGTGACGCACATGATATTGTTGCCCGCGCGCTGGCCGCCGGTGCCGTGATTAACGCTACGGGTGCTCATACGCTGCGTTTCTTGCCGCCGCTCGTCTGCGAGGAAGCCGACGTGGACAGTCTGATCGAGATCCTGTCGGGTGTCTTGGGCTAACGCAGCGTAATAACTCAATTTGGATCGGGTTCCGGACTGCTGGGTGTGTCATATGCGGCATGATTTGGCGATCCGGAGCCCGTTTTGTTGCTGATTTGCGATGGTCAAAAGTCCCTCTGGTCAAAAAATGCCAAATATGAGTACGGGCACTAATTCTGTAGCATATAAATTAGACACAATTTGACGAATTGGACCGCATATGTCCAGTTTTGCTGTCAGAAAACATGCTCATCTGGACCGTTAGCCGTTGCTTTGATGTCAGATTTGCCCTTTGGGACCTCGAAAATGCTGTTACAAAAGAGGTAGCAGTACTCATATTTGGCATTTTTTGACCACTGCCCTTGAAACGAGTGAGCTGTGGGGTTCGAATCCCTCTGCGATGGGCCCAAAAAAGAAAGGCTTCCATTGCTGGGAGCCTATCAAATCAGTGGTGGGCGATGAGGGATTCGAACCCCCAGCCTTGTGCGTGTAAAGCACCTGCGCTAACCGTTGCGCCAATCGCCCGTGCGGAGAGAGTATAGCAAAACAATCGCCTCATTCATCTCATATCCATTAAAGGTAACTGGCACGTGTCGCAGCGGAGCTGATTCAGTTGAGATTGCCTGAACATTCCGCCCCTCTTTACGCCCTCGGGTATACTCAAAAGCTACTGATTCGATTTGATGCCCAGCAACAGCAGAGGGGATAGTATATGTGCGGTTTTGTCGGTTTTGTCGGTGGGACGGATAACCAATCCGAGGTGCTCACCAAGATGATGGACCGCATCGTCCATCGCGGTCCCGACATGGGCGGTCAGTTTATCGACGGCCGCGTTGCCCTCGGCTTCCGCCGCTTGTCGATCCTCGACCTGACCGAGGCCGGCGCTCAGCCCATGGCCAATGAGGACGGCAGCGTCGTCATTGTCTTCAACGGTGAGATCTACAACTTCCAAGAACTCCGTTCCGAGCTCGAAGCCAAGGGCTACAAGTTCCATTGCGGCGCCGACACCGAGAGCCTCCTGCACGGCTACGAGGAGTGGGGCGAGGCTGTCCTCGATCGCCTGCGCGGTATGTACGCCTTCGTCATCTGGGACAAAAAGAAGAACAAGCTTTTTGGCGCCCGTGACATCTTTGGCATCAAGCCGCTTTACTACTATCCCATGGCCGATGCGGGCGACGGCGCTCCGGGCGTGCTCTTTGGTTCCGAGATCAAGAGCTTCCTGGACTACCCGCACTTCCACAAGGCGGTCAACAAAAAGGCCCTGCGTCCGTACATGACGCTGCAGTATTCGGCAACCGAGGAGACCTTCTTCGAGGGTGTCTACAAGCTGCCGCCGGCGCACTACTTTACCGTCGATATCCCGACCGGCAAGATGAACATCGAGCGCTACTGGGATTGCGATTACTCTGCCGTCGAGAAGCCGTTCGAGGAGTACGTCGACGAGCTGGACGAGGTCGTGCACGAGAGCGTCGAGGCCCATCGCATCGCCGACGTCAAGGTCGCGTCGTTCCTCTCCGGTGGCGTCGACTCCAGCTACATCGCCGCTTGCCTCATGCCCGACAAGACCTTCTCGGTGGGCTTTGACTACAAGAACTTCAACGAGACCAACTACGCCAAGGAGCTTTCCGATAAGCTCGGCGTCGAGAACGTTCGCAAGATGATTACCGCCGACGAGTTCTTCGGTGCGCTCGAGGACATCCAGTATCACATGGACGAGCCGCAGTCCAACTTGTCTTCCGTGCCGCTGTGGTTCTTGGCCGAGATGGCCCGCAAGGACGTCACCGTCGTGCTTTCGGGCGAAGGTGCCGACGAGCTCTTTGGCGGCTACGCCTACTACGAGGACACGGTCCCGGTGCGCAAGTACAAAAAGATGGTGCCGCTGCCCATCCGTCGCGCGCTCGGTAACCTGGCGCTGCATATGCCGTACTTCAAGGGACATAACTTCCTGGTCAAGGGTGCCGAGATCCCCGAGAAGTCGTTCCTGGGACAGGCTCTGGTATGGCCGGAGCGCGAGGTCGACGGCGTGCTCAAGCCCGAGTACCACACCGGCGACGGCGCCTTCGAGCTTGCCGCTCCCATCTACGCGCGCGTGAAGGGTCAGCCCGAGCTGGTCAAGAAGCAGTACCTGGACATGAACATGTGGCTCCCGGGCGACATTCTGCTCAAGGCCGACAAGATGTGCATGGCGCACTCGCTGGAGCTGCGCGTGCCCTTCCTGGACCGCAAAGTCATGGAGTTCGCCGAGCACATTCCCGACCGCTACCGCATCAACGAGAACGGCAACAAACAGGTACTCCGCCACGCTGCCAACAAGTCGCTGCCCGATGAGTGGGCCACCCGTCCCAAGGTGGGCTTCCCGGTGCCGATTGTCTACTGGCTGCGCGAGCAAAAGTGGTACGACTATGTCAAGGAGTACTTCACCGCGCCGTGGGCAAGCGAGTTCTTCGATACCGATGAGCTCATGCACCTGCTCGATCTGCACTTTGCGGGCAAGGGCGATTTCCAGCGCAAGATCTATACGCCGCTCGTGTTCCTGGTGTGGTACAAGCGCTTCTTTATCGACGAGGACCAGCCCGCTGTTCAGGCTGCCTAGCCTCGGCTTACGAACGCCTGCGCGTAACGGCTCCTCCGGGAGCCGTTTTTGCGTGGGTGCGTTTCAGTTACTATAAAACCGTCCCTGCCAAATGGCTGAGAAAGGTGAAAGATGCACCATTCGGATTCCGCGACCGTGACCACGGTCGATACGCTTGCCAAGCTTCTCGATGTGTGCGGCGAGCTGCGCTCATCAGAGCAGGTTGACGAGCGTGCCGTGACCGGCTGCTCGTTTGATTCGCGCGCGGTCTCGGCAGGTGACGTATTCTTTTGCAAAGGTGCTGCCTTTAAGCCCGCGTTTTTGAGCATGGCGCTCGATGCGGGCGCCGTCGCATTTGTGTGCGAGGAGTCGCTGGTCGAGTCTCTGGAGCCGCTGGCGCAGGAGAGCGGTGCTGCGATGCTGGTTGTTGATAGTGTTCGCACGGCCATGGCCCTGTTGCCGCCGGAGGTCTACGACCGTCCCGACCACGACGTCAAGATCGTGGGCATCACCGGCACCAAGGGAAAGACCACGGCCGCTTTTATGCTCCAGTCCATCATCAAGGCGGCGGGCGAGTCCTGCGGCATGATCGGCTCGGTGAGTACCGACGATGGTATCGAGTGCTACGAGAGCACCAACACCACGCCCGAGGCCCCCGAGGTTTGGCGCCATATCGCCAACTGCCGCACGTCCGGTCGCCAGTCCATGGTCATGGAGGTCTCGAGCCAGGCGCTCAAGTACCAACGCGTCGAGAATCTGCCGTTTGACGTGGCGTGCTTCCTCAACATCGGCCGCGACCACATCTCGCCGATCGAACACCCCACGTTTGAGGATTATTTTGAGAGCAAGCTTAGGATCTTTGACCAGGCAAAGACCGCCGTGGTGAATCTGGGCACCGATGAGGTTGACCGTGTGCTAGAGGCAGCGTCGACGGCCGAGCGCTTGGTGACCGTTGGCGTCGAGCATCCCGAGGCAAGCCTGTGGGCGAGCGACGTACGCATGGTCGGCTTTAGCATCGAGTTCAACTTGCATGGCCTGTGTGCCGACGAGTCCGAGGCGGGGGAGAAGGTCCTGCTGGGCATCGCGGGCGACTTTAACGTGGAGAACGCGCTGGTCGCTATCGCCGCCGCGCGCGAGATCGGCATCGGTATCGATGCCATCAAGAAGGGCCTCTCCAAGCTGCGTGTGCCGGGCCGCATGGAGGTCGTGGAGTCGAAGGACGGCCGCGTGATCTGCGTCGTCGACTATGCGCACAACCAGCTTTCGTTCCGTTCGCTTTTCTCGTCGGTGAAGCGCGCGTTTCCCGCCAGCCCGGTCATCGCAGTGTTTGGCGCTGCCGGCGGTAAGGCACAGGAGCGCCGCGAGCAGCTTCCGCGCGAGGCCGCACCGTATTCCGACCTGATGATCTTTGCCAATGAGGACCCGGCTCACGAGGACCCGATGAAGGTCTGTCGCGAGCTTGCCGAACATGTTCCCGACGATACGCCGAACAAGATCATCCTCGATCGCGAAGCCGCTGTGCATGCGGCGTTCAAGGCGGCGCGCGAGGAGTACGTCAACCCCGATGCTCCCACCATTGTCTTGCTGCTGGCAAAGGGTGACGAGGAGCTCATGCACGTGGGCGACGAGTTCGTGCCCATCGAGAGCGACCTTTCGCTGGCCAATCGCCTGATCGATGTTACCCAGTTTGACTAATGAACCATGATGGCGGCGGCGCCCTGAGTGCGCTGTCGCCATAAGCGTGTTCCCTCAATCAAAACATGCCGTCCAAGTCCAAATCCTTCTACGTAAACGGAGTAACCATGTCCCACAATACCCTGCCGACCGTCGCTGAGCTTTCGGGCGAGATGCGCGAGCGCTTGGCCACGGTCAAGTACGTCTTTACCGACCTGGATGCCACGATGCTTGCACCCGGCTCGTGCGTGCTACGTGACAACGACGGCAACCCCTCGACCAAACTCGTCGAGGCCGTCGTGGCGCTCGCTCGCGCTGGTATTCAGGTGGTTCCCACCTCGGGCCGCAACCGTACCATGATCCACGAGGACGCGCGCGTGCTCGGCCTCAACTCCTACATCGGCGAGATGGGCGGCCTGGCCATGTACGACCTCAAAGCCAACGATTGGGAGTATCTGACCGGCGACATGCCCTACGACCCCTCTTGCGGCCTCACGCCGCACCAGGTGATCGAGCAGACCGGCGTGTGCGAGAAGATCCTCGCCCGCTGGCCGCACAAGATCGAGTATCACAACGACATGTCGACCGGCTACAAGTACCGTGAGGTCACCGTCGGCATGCGCGGCGATGTGCCCGACGATGAGGTTCAGGCCATCCTGGACGAGGCCGGCTGCGGCCTGGTGTGGGCCTGCAACGGTCACCTGACGCATCTGTCCAAGCCGACGACGCTCGAGCTCGATCGCGTCGAGGACGGTCGCGCATTCAATATCAACCCCGCGGGCCTCAACAAAGGCGTCGCCATTGCGCGCTTCTGCGAGCACCTGGGGATCGAGCGCGAGGAGACACTCGCGCTCGGCGACTCCGAGTCCGACTTCTACATGGCCGATCACGTGGGCACGTTCTGCTTGGTCGAGAATGGCCTGACGAGCGCCGGCGCGCCCGAGTTCCTGGCTGCTTGCGAGAACGCTTTCGTTACGCGTGGCAAAATTGTCGACGGTTGGGCGGCGACGGCAGAGCTGCTGGTCGCGGCGCGTTCGTAGCGCGCCGCCGCCGCACTTGGACATGTCTTTTCGAGAGAGACTGGTGAGGTAATGTCCGATATCGAGAATCCGGCAGGCGACACGCGCCCGATTGGCGTGTTCGATTCTGGTTTGGGCGGTCTGACGGTTGCGCGCGCCATCGCGACGGCGCTGCCGCACGAGTCCGTCTACTACTTTGGCGACACCAAACGCTGCCCCTACGGCACGCGCACCGAGGATGAGGTGCGCTCGTTTGCGTTGCAGGCGGGTCGTTGGCTTTCGAAGCACGACGTCAAGATTATGGTCATCGCCTGCAACACGGCGACCGCTGCGGCCTTGCGTCTGGCCCAGCAGGTGCTCGACGTTCCCGTGATCGGCGTGATCGCGCCGGGTGCCCGTGCGGCAATCAACAGCACCCGCTCGCGTCGTGTGGGCGTGCTCGCCACCAACCTCACCATTCGCTCGGGCGCCTACACGCGCGCCATTCAGGATCTGGATGCCGGCGTCGATGTATACGGCTGTCCTGCCTCGAGCTTTGTCGAGGTTGTCGAACACGAGCTCGCCTCGGGTGCACATCTGCAGGAACAGTGGCTTGAGAACGAGGACATCTTCGATACGCCTGCCGTGCGTGCGCTGGTGGGTGCCACGGTTGAGCCGCTGCGCGACCACGGTATCGATACCGTGGTGCTCGGCTGTACGCATTTTCCGCTGTTGGTGGGACCTATCCGGCATGCGCTGGGGCCTGGGGTGCGCGTCGTGAGTTCCGCCGAGGAGACCACGCGCGAGCTGACCGATATCCTCACGCGCCGCGAGCAGCTGGCGGGCGACGCCGCCGAGCCGCAGCATCGTTTTGCCACGACGGCCGATAACATTGCCGAGTTTGCGGTGGCGGGCAGCTTTATCTTTGGACAGCCGCTCAAGAGCATCGAACATATCGATATCGATGAGCTGAAATAGATGTAAGGCAGCCGCCAAAGCCTTCGCCACATCTTTTGCCGAAAGGAAATTTCTATGGAGTACATGCAGGTCAACCGCGCCAACGGTCGCGCCGCCAACGAGTTGCGCCCCGTTAAGCTCACCCGTGGTGTCATGAAGCACGCCCACGGCTCGTGTTTGGCCGAGTTCGGCGACACGCGCGTGCTGTGCGCCGCCACTATCGAGGAGGGCGTGCCGGGCTGGCGAAAGGGAGCTAAGGCCGGCTGGGTGACCGCGGAATACGCCATGCTGCCGGCGTCGACCGGCAAGCGCTGCAAGCGCGAGCACGCCAACCGCAAGGGTCGCTCCATGGAGATCGAGCGCCTCATTGGCCGCAGCCTGCGTACCGTCGTCAACATGAAGGCGCTCGGCGAGTACACCGTCACCGTCGACTGCGATGTGATTCAGGCCTGTCTCTTATACACATCTCCGAGCCC
>USOF01000022.1 GCA_900556285.1 uncultured Collinsella sp.
TCAGGAGTCTCGTGGGCTCGGAGATGTGTATAAGAGACAGCCACGTAGAACATGCCGCCCTCGCGCATAACGACCAACAACAGCAAGGCGTTCATCACGATCGTCTGAATACCAACGGGAAGCGATAGGCCGCGCGCCGCGCCGACCGCCTGGATAATGGTGGCAAGGCCCGTAACGCCACCGGCGGCAAGACCGTTGGGAATCAAAAACAAGTCGGTCGCGATGGCGGCCAAGGCACACCCCAACATGATCTGGGGCAGGTCGTGAAAGAAGTTCATCGAAAGAATGCGCTTGATGTCCAGACGATATGCCATGCTGCCTCCCTCAAAAAAGCGCACCCAAACGGATGCGCTTTGAACTTCTTCTTGTATTCGATTCTACCGATTCGCCGGACAAAAACCACCCCTGCGCAGGGTTTATTCTGGATACAAACCCGTCCAACCGTTGGGCTTGGCATCGGCTTGAAGCCACCCGATGTTTTAGACCTCCGAGCCTTCTGCATCGGCGTTGCCGGTAGCCCAGCGATGGTAGCCAATAACAAACGGGTCCAGGTCGCCATCGTCAAGGACGGCCTCGACATTGCTGGTCTCCACGCCCGTGCGTAAGTCCTTGACCATCTGGTACGGGTAGAGCACGTAGCTGCGAATCTGGTTGCCAAAACCAATCGTGGTCTTGGGTCCGCGGATCTCATCGAGCGCCTCGGCGCGCTTCTCGAGCTCAATCTCGTACAGGCGAGCCTTGAGGATCTGCATGCACGCGGCCTTGTTCTGAATCTGGCTGCGCTCGTTTTGGCAGGTGACCACAATGCCGCTGGGAAAATGCGTCACGCGCACGGCGGAGTCAGTGGTGTTGACGCCCTGACCGCCCGGGCCGCTCGCGTGGTACACGTCCACGCGGATGTCGTCGGGACTGATCTCGATGTCGATATCATCGGGTAGCACGGGGATGACCTCGACGCCGGCAAACGTGGTCTGGCGGCGCTTCTTGTCGTCGGTGGGGCTGATGCGCACCAAGCGGTGGACGCCGGCCTCGGCGCGCAGCATGCCAAATGCGTCCTTGCCCTCGACGGTAAAGGTCGCGCGGTCGATGCCGATGACCTCGGCTGCGGGACAGTCGTTGATGGTGACCTTCCAGCCGCGACGCTGGCAGTACTTCATGTACATCTTAAAGAGCATGAAGGTCCAGTCCTGGGCCTCCAGACCACCCTGTCCGGGCTTGATAGTCACAATGGCATCGCCGTGATCGAACTCACCGGTAAACCAGCTCGAAAGCTCAAGCTCATCGATGGCACGGGCCAGGCGCTCAGCCGTGGCTGTAGCCTCCTCGCGAAGGGCGACGGCGTCGGGGTCATCCCCCATCTCCTCGGCAAGCTCCAGCGCGGCGCGGGCATCGGAAAGCTCGCCACGCGCGGTGTCCACGGCAGCGATATCTTCCTTGGTACGCGCGATCTCCTCCATGGTGGCACGGGCGGCGTCGGCGTCATCCCAAAAGCCAGGGGCAACACTTTTGGCCTCGAGCTCGGTCACGCGCGTGCGCTTTTCGTCCAAATGGAGATACGACTCGACCTCGCCGAGCCGGTCCGCGAACGCGTCCAGCTCGGCGGGCGTTACCTCTAAAGCCTCAGCCATTAACGATTCCTGCCGTGGCAGTACTTAAACTTCTTGCCGCTACCGCAGGGGCACGGGTCGTTGCGGCCCACGTTGACGTACGGATCGTCGCTCTCGGACTTGCGATAGGTGGTCACCTTGCCACCGTTGTTGACGGCAGCCGGACCACCCTGGACAGCCGTGCGGGCCTGCACCTGCGCCTGCTTGCGCAGCACCGAGTCGCCGTTGTCACCATCGACCTCGGCAGGACCGGAGAAGCGCGCGCCCTCGAGCGCGGGCTCCTCCTTGTGCTCCACGGCACGCGGGGCAGCCTTGATCTCGATGCGCAGAACCGTGCGCAGGTAATCCTCATACATGGTATCGACGAGTATCTGGAACGCGCCGTAGGCCTCGGTCTTGTACTCGACCAGCGGGTCGCGCTGGCCAAAGCCGCGCAGGCCGATGCCGGTCTTGAGGTAGTCCATCTCCTGCAGGTAGTTCATCCAGCGGGTATCGATGACGCGCAGCATGACCTGGGTGTTGAGCTCGCGCATCAGGTCCTCGCCCAAGCGCTCGGCCTTCATGTTGTAGCACTTCTCTACGTAAGCCAGGACATCGGCAGCCAGGGCCTCATAATCCTCGTCGGGGAACTTCGGCGTATCGATGTGGCCGGTGAGCTCCACAACCCACTTGCGCAGGCCCTCCAGGTCGCGCTCGCCATCGTGACTGTCCTTGGTGCAGAACTCCTGCACGCAGCGGTACACGGTGTCGTGCATGACCTCGGTGATGTGGTCGGTCAGGTCCTTGCCGTCAAGAATCTTATTGCGCTCGGCGTAGATGACCTGGCGCTGCTTGTTCATGACGTCGTCGTACTCAAGGACGCTCTTACGCATGGAGAAGTTGATGCTCTCGACCTTGTGCTGGGCATTCTCGACGGCCTTGGAAATGATCTTGTGCTGGATGGGCATGTCGTCGCCCATGTCGGCCGTGACCATCATCTTGGAGACGCGGTCCATCCTGTCGCCGCCGAACAGGCGCATGAGGTCATCCTCGAGTGACAGGTAGAACTGGGTCTCGCCCGGATCGCCCTGACGACCGGAACGGCCACGCAGCTGGTTGTCGATACGGCGGGACTCATGGCGCTCGGTGCCGACAACGGTCAGGCCGCCGGCGGCAAGCACGCGCTCGCGCTCGGCCTTGCAGGTCTCCTTGGCCTCGACGTTAAACTGCTCGAGCTGCTCGGGCGTCACGTCCTCCATGGTCAGGCCCTCGTGCTCCAGGCGCTCGCGCACCAGCTCGTCGGGGTTGCCGCCCAGCAAGATGTCTGTACCACGGCCGGCCATGTTGGTAGCGATGGTCACGGCGCCATAGCGACCAGCCTGGGCCACGATATGGGCCTCGCGCTCGTGGTGCTTGGCGTTGAGGACCTCGTGCGCGATACCGCGCTTAGTGAGGGCGGCGGACAGTTTCTCGGAGCTCTCGATGGAGACGGTGCCCACCAGGACCGGCTGGCCCTTGGCGTGACGACGCTCAACGTCGTCGGCAACGGCGTTGTACTTGGCCTGGATGGTGCGGTAGACCAGGTCCTCGTGGTCAACACGCTGCACGGGCTTGTTGGGGGGAATGACCTCGACGGGCAGCTTGTAGATCTCGCGGAACTCGGCGTCCTCGGTGAGCGCCGTACCGGTCATGCCGGAGAGCTTATCATACAGGCGGAAGTAGTTCTGCAGGGTGATGGTGGCAAGGGTCTGGTTCTCCTCGCGCACGAGCACGCCCTCTTTGGCCTCGATGGCCTGGTGCAGGCCCTCGGAATAGCGGCGACCCTCCATGATACGACCGGTGAACTCGTCGACGATCTTGACCTCGCCGTTGGTGACCACGTACTGCTTGTCGCGGTGGAACATGTACTGGGCCTTCAGCGCCTGCTGCAGGTGGTTGACCAGCTGGCCGGAGAGATCGGCATAGATGTCATCGATACCCAGGCGGCGCTCAATCTTCTTAAGACCGCGCTCGGTGGCGGCGATGGTGTGCTTGGCCTCGTCCATGACGAAGTCGCCCGTGGGCTCCACGTCCTCGGTGGCGGTGAGCATGTCGTGCGAGACGTCCTCACCGCGCTCAAGGCCGCGCACGGCGCGCGCGAAGTCCTTGTAAGTGCTGGCGGACTTGATGCCGGCGCCCGAGATAATGAGCGGCGTTCTGGCCTCGTCGATCAGGATGGAGTCGACCTCGTCGACGATGGCGTAGCTGTGGCCGCGCTGAACACGCTGCTCGGGGCGGGTAACCATGTTGTCGCGCAGATAATCGAAACCGAACTCGGAGTTGGTGCCGTACGTGACGTCGGCCTGGTAGGCTGGGCGCTTCAGCTCGAGCGGCATGTTGTTCTGCAGCAGACCGACGGTCATGCCCAGATACTTGTAGATGCGGCCCATCCACTCGGAGTCGCGCTTGGCCAGGTAGTCGTTGACAGTGACGACGTGCACGCCCTTACCGGCGATAGCGTTGAGATAGCCGGCCAGCGTGGAGACGAGGGTCTTGCCTTCGCCGGTCTTCATCTCGGCGATGTGGCCCTCGTGCAGCGCCATGGCGCCGATGAGCTGTACATCAAAGTGACGCATGCCCATGGTGCGCTTGGAAGCTTCGCGCACGGTGGCAAAGGCCTCGGGGAGCATGTCGTCGAGCGACTCGCCGTTGGCGTAGCGCTCGCGGAACTTATCGGTCTGGGCGCGGAGCTCCTCCTCGGTCATCTTCTCAAACTGGGGCTCAAGACCGTTGATCTTGTCGACGATCTTGTAGTAGCGCTTAAGTTCCTTATCGGATCCAAAGGACAGCAGCTTTGACATGAATCCCATGTGGTTTTCCTTTTTGGCCATCGCCCACGCCGTGCAGCTGCGGGCGAGTTAAACACAGATGATTGTACTTTAGCCAAACAAGGCGCGGCCTATACGGTCGAGCTCGACCGCCACGTAATAACTACGACCAACCTGCCACAATGGGACAGGTTAATTTTGGCAGGTTTATCTGGGAAAACGCCGTCACTCTGCCATTTGGTGCAAACCAACCCGTCCCCTTCGCACCAATCTGGTGCAATGGGAACGGGTTAGCCTGCACCAATAAAAAGAAAAGGGCCGCGCACCCAAACGGATGCACGGCCCTTTTGCCATGAATGCGAGCGATTCCTCGGCGAGCTATTTACTCAGCAGCCTCGGTGGTCTCGGCCTCGGCAGCGGCCTCCTCGACGGGAGCCTCTGCGGGAGCCTCGGCGGCCTGCTTGGCAGCCTCCTCGGCAAACTTAGCAGCACGCTTGGCCTTCTCGGCAGCCTTAGCCTCAGCGGCGGCCTTGCGAGCGGCCTCGGCCTCAGCAGCCTTGGCAGCCTTGGCAGCCTTGGCCTCCTCAGCCTTCTTGAGCTGGGCGGCAGCGGCGCCACCGAACTTGTCGGCGAAGCGCTGGACGCGTCCACCGGTGTCGACGAACTTCTGCTGGCCGGTGTAGAACGGGTGGCACTCGTTGCAAAGCTCGACCTTCATCTCAGACACGGTAGCGTGCGTCTTGAAGGTGTTGCCGCAGGAGCACGTCACCGTGCACTCGACATACTGGGGATGGATACCCTGCTTCATGGTAGGACTCCTTATTGGTCAGGCGCTGGTTACCGATCAGCGCATAAGGCGTCTTGGTTTCCGACCAAGACAACAAACTTGGCTATGGTACCACGGCGTCGCGCGTCCCACAAAAGGTTCACGGTCTTTGTGCAGGGCGGCGTGGCCAACCGCAGCGAGCACGCACCCCGACGAGCCTTCACCCATGTTGCAGACGTGTAACGCCGCAGTAAGCACACCCCTTTTGGCGCCAGACAGGTACAATGATGAACACTGTACCGTAGCGGAGCGCCCCGCGCGCGCCGCAATCACGCGAAAGGGTTTCCCATGGCCGAGATCTCGTCCTCCCGTATCGTCATCACCGTCCTTGGCAAGAACCGCCCCGGCATCGTCGCCGGCGTCACCCGTGTCCTGGGCGAGGCCAACGTCGACATCCGCGACATCACGCAGTCCATTATCGAGGACATCTTCACCATGACCATGCTGGCCGACACCGCCGAGTCCAAGCTCGACTTCGCCGAGCTGCAGAAGGCCCTGGCCGAGGCCGGCGAGCTTTCGGGCGTCAACGTGTCCATCCAGCGCGAGGACGTCTTTAACTTTATGTACCGCCTGTAGCGAGCAAGCCGCTCGGGGCCGCTTGACGTCATATCGTCCAAGCGCGCAGCCCCAAAGCGGACCGGAGAGGAGCGCGCATGGCCTACGACGCCAAGAAAATCTACTACCGCTTCGACGATCACCTGAGCCGCCTGGTTCTGGATTACGAGGCGAGCCGTCAGATTTCGCCCGAAAGCGAAAACCTCTACCACGGCCTGCCGACCGCCCCGTACGACGAGGGCCTGTTCGTAGAGCACAACGTCAAACGCGGCCTGCGCAATGCCGATGGCTCGGGCGTGGTCGCGGGCCTTACCCGCATCTCGGACGTGCACGGCTACAACAAGGTCGACGGCAAAGTCGTGCCCGATCAGGGCAAACTCACGCTTCGTGGCTACAGCATCGAGGACCTGGTCAACAACGCCCAGGCCGAGAATCGCTATGGCTACGAAGAGGTCGCCTACCTGCTCATCACGGGCTCGCTGCCCAACAAGGAAGAGCTCGACGGCTTTTGCGAGCGCCTGGGCGCCTTTAGACATCTGAGCGACGAGTACGTTAAAGAGTTCCCTATGACCACGGTGTCGTCGAGCATCATGAACGTGCTCCAGCGCGCCGTGCTGCTGCTCTACGCCTTCGATGCCGAACCAGACGTGATCACGCCCGAGCACGAAATCGACGTCGCCATTTCCATGCTCGCACGTCTCCCGCGCATTGCCGCCTTCGCACACATGGCCTCGGTCGCCAAGCTTCGCGGCTCCGAGGTTCACGTGCCGCACCCCACGCCCGGCCTCTCCACCGCCGAGACCATCCTACAGGTCCTGCGCGGCGGCATGGCGTTCACCCGCGATGAGGCGATGCTGCTCGACGTTATGCTCATGCTGCATGCGGAGCACGGCGGCGGCAACAACTCCACCTTCGCTTGCCGCGTGCTGTCGTCTTCGGCCACCGATCCGTATTCCGCCTACGCCGCGGCTATCGGCTCGCTCAAGGGCCCGCGCCACGGCGGTGCCAACGCCAAGGTCGTGTCTATGCACGAGGACATCCGTGCGCATGTCTCCAATTGGGAGGACGAGGACGAGGTCGCAGCCTACCTGGGCAAGATCCTCGACAAGCAGGCTTTCGACGGCACCGGCCTCATCTACGGTATGGGCCACGCCGTCTACACGCTGAGCGACCCGCGCGCCGAGGTGTGCCGCCGTTACGCGCGCACGCTTGCCGCCAAGAAGGACTTGGGCGAGGAGTTCGCGCTCATCGAGCGCATCGAGCGCCTGGCCCCGCAAGTGATGCGCGATCACGGCATGACCAAGCCCATCTGCGCCAACATCGACCTGTACACGGGCTTTATCTACAAGATGCTCGGCGTGCCCGAGACGCTTTTTACGCCGCTTTTCGCCGTCGCCCGCATGGCCGGCTGGTCGGCGCACCGCATGGAAGAGCTCTTCTGCGCGCACCGTATCATCCGCCCGGCATACCGTCCGGTGATCGAGCCGCTGGAATACAAGCCGCTCGCCGACCGCTAGGGCGCGGACCGTTATAGAACCCGAGCGTGGCCAGGGCATCACCGCCCTCGGCCACGCTTTTTATGCCAGCAGAAAGGGCTGCATCAAATGATTGTGTTTTCCGATATGGATGGAACGCTGTTGACGAGTGATAAGCAGATGAGCGATGCCACCTGGGCGATGCTCGACGAGCTCGCACGTCGTGGCATCGAGTTTGTTCCCTGCACGGGACGTCCACTGTCGGGCATCTTTGAGCCCATTCTCGCCCATCCCGCCGTGCACTACGCGGTCTGTGCCAACGGCGCCAGCGTCTGGCAGCTCGACGAGGATACGCCCACCGACGCCTCGCGCGCCACGTGCATCTTGAGCCGTCCGCTCGACCGTGGCATTGCCCACCGCATCCATCGCATTGCCGCCGGCCACGATGTGACCTTCGATATCTTCGCGGATGGGCAGTGCTTCCTCCCCCGCTCGCTATACGGGCGTCTGGATGAGTTCTGTGGCGGCGACCCCCACATCGCGGCTTCGCTCAAGCGCACACGAACACCGATCGACATGGATATCGACAGCAAGATCGACGAGGTCGAGACGCTCGAACGCATCGCCATGTACTGGCACGACCCGGCCGATCGCGACGCCATCGCAGCAGAGCTCGACACGCTCGGAGGCATTGAGGTCACGCGTTCGTACGCCATGAATATCGAGGTCATGGGTGAGGGCGCCACCAAGGGGACGGCCCTCACGTGGTTATGCGAGCACCTGGGCGAGCGTCTCGCCGACGCCTGGGCGTTCGGCGACAACATCAACGACATCCCCATGCTACAGGCAGCGGGCCACGGCATGGCCATGATCAACGCCGAGTCCGAAGACCGCGAGGCCGCCGACGCCATCACCGAATACGACAACGACCATGACGGCGTCGCCCGCACCATCATGGCCGCCCTCGCTTAGTCGTTGGGTAGTCATTGGGGACGTTCTTAAACGACTAGTCGTTGGGGACACTCTTCGCAAAAAGCTGCAAGGATTGTCCCCCACTGTCGGCGGAAAAGGAACGTCCCCATCTGCCGGATTAGGAGAGACTCTCCAGCACGCGACGGAGCTCCTGCTGGACGGCGTGGTCGCGGTTACAACCCACCACGCGATCGGCCACCGCCTTGAGCGCGGGGCGCGCATTTTCCATCGCGCAGCCCGTGCCGACAAAGCGAATGATCTCGTAGTCGTTCATCGAGTCGCCAAACGCCATGACCTCGTCGCGTTCGACGCCATAGTGCTCCATGAGCTGCTCGATTCCCGAGGCTTTCGACACACCGGGCTGCATGGCATCGATCCATGCGTTTCCAGAAGGCGCAAAGGTAAAGAGCTGGCCAAGCTCGCGCTGCAGTACGTAGGCACTGTCCATAACGGCACAGTCATCGCAAAAGATACTCGCCTTGATGATATTTACGCTGGGATCGGGCAGCTCCCAAATGCGCTCGGCATTGGGAAGGTCCTTATCGACCTCACGCACGAACTTGCACTCGTCATCGAGCAAGAAGGACTTGGTTCGGTCAAAGAGCGCAAGATGCAGATTGGGAAATGTCCTGACGGCCTGGGCGAGCCTTCGAATCGCCAGGTGGGAATACACCTCACGGTCTACCATCTTACCGTCGGCGTAGACCTGGGCGCCGTTAGCGGCGACAAAGTCCATCTTGTCGCGAACGGGCGCAAAGAACTCGCACAGGCGATCGTAGCGACGACCTGACGATGCGGCGAAATGCACGCCATGCTCGTGTAGCGCCAGAATCAGTTCGTAGGTCTCGGGAGGCACCCGGCCGTTTTCGTCAAGCAGTGTGCCGTCCATATCGGATGCAATCAGTTTAAACATAGAAAAGCTCCCTTCGGGCTTGATGGAATCGGACGTATATCCAAAATCACCGTACCCAAAGGGAGCTCAAATAAGACTCCGCGGGCGCAAACGTTACAAGGACCTAGCAAATAGCTCACGCGCGCCAGAGGCCCCACGGTCGCGGCGTCACGCGACACGCCAAAGAGTGTCCCCGACGACTAGTCGTTTAAGAACGTCCCCGATGACTAGTCGGCGTAGGTGAAGGTCGTGACGTCGAACATGCCCTCGGGGCGGATGCGGAGCGTCGGGATGACCGGCAGGGGCAGGAAGATGATGCCCATGATAGGGTCGAGCGGCGGCTCAATACCCATGGCGCGCGCCTTGACCATAAAGTCGTCGTGCTGCGCGGCAACGTCCTCGGCCGTGCCTTCGCTCATCAGGCCACCGAGCGCCAGCGGAATGCGCGCCACGACCTCGCCGTTGCGCACCAGCACGTGACCACCTTGGCCCACGGCCTCAACGGCGGCCATCATATCGGCGGCGTTGTCGCCCACCACGCACACGTTGTGCGAGTCGTGGCCGATCGTGGAGGCAATGGCGCCACCCGTGATGGTGAAACCGCGCACCCAGCCGCGACCGATATGCTTGCCGACCAGGCCCAGGCCAGCGGGGCCGTCGCCGTCGGCGCCCTCGGCCTGCAGCGACACGCCGCGGCCATGGCGCTCAATCAGCATAATGCGACGCAAGTCCTCGTCAGTCTCGGGACGAACCATGCCCGTGATGGCCTTGCCCGGCACCACGTCAATCACGGCCTCGCCCGGCTTAAAGGCATAGTCGAATACGTCGAGCGAAAGCTTCGGCAGCTTAACGGAGGCACGCAGCTCATCGGCAAGGGCCGCAACCTCGGCCATCTCGGGTGCGATCTCGCCCACAAAGGTACCGTCCTGCGCCACCAGAGCACCGGCGGCATATACGCGATGCGGAGCCGTGGCAAACGTCAGGTCATCGAGCAACAGCAGGTCGGCGCGTTTGCCCGGGGCGATCGCGCCACGGAGCTCATGCGGGTCGCGACAGCCGTGGTCCAGGCCAAATGCCTCAGCCGTGGAAAGGGACGCCATAGAGATGGCGACCACCGGGTCGATGCCGGCCTCGATAGCCACGCGGCAGGCGTTGTCGATCATGCCGGTTGCAAGCGCATCGGAAGGGGCGCGGTCGTCAGTCGCAAAGCAGCAGCGGCGGGCGCGCGCGGGATTCTCCAGCAACATCGGAGACAGGTTGGCCAGGTCATGGCTGCACGTACCTTCGCGCAGCATCACATACATATTGGTCTGCTCATAATCCAGCTCGCCCACCATAACGTCCTTTTTCATAACCGCTCCGCCAGAGAGCACAGGCTTGCCTTCGGGATCCAGGCCCACAATAGGCAGCACGCTGTTGCAGCCGGGAGTATAATAATCCTTCATAAAGCCTACTATATCCAAGCTGGGAAGCAAGCTGTTCTCATTTGCAGTCAGCACAACGTTGGTAACTGTCTCTTATACACATCTCCGAGCCCACGAGACTCCTGAGCATCTCGTA
>USOF01000023.1 GCA_900556285.1 uncultured Collinsella sp.
CCACCGAGATCTACACGCGTAAGATCGTCGGCAGCGTCAGATGTGTATAAGAAACAGGTGTTGAGCTTGTCCATCTTGGCGAGGGCACGCTCGACGGTGAAGACGTTCAGGCGCACGCCCTGGGGCTTGGCCAGCTTAAGAGCGCCCTTCTTGATGTCATCGTTGGCGGCAGCGTTGTCGACGACGATGATGCGCTCGGCCTGGACCTTGGTGGTCCAGGTAAAGACGACCTGGCCGTGCAGCAGACGGTAGTCAAGACGTGCGAGGACGATCTTGGCGGGACCGGCGTTGTGACGGACGGCCTTGGCCTTCTTGGCGGGTGCTGCGGGAGCAACCTCGACCGGGGCGTTGGGGTTGGTCAGACCGTTGCGGGCCTCGTTGATGAGGGCCGCGAGCTCGGCGCCCTTGACGGGGGCGGGGCTCATAGCGAGCGTGAGCGCCAGCGGGATGTTGAAACCGCTGATAACCGTGAACTTCGTGCCGTTCTTGGAAAGCTCGACCATGTTGTTGTTGACCGAGCTACCGAGCATATCGGTTAGCACATAGACGGTGTCGTCCGCGTTGAACGTGGCGATCATAGCCTCAACCTTATTGGTGATGGGCTCCTTGTCGTCACGAGCAAGCGACACGACGTGGACGTTCGACACGTCGCCGAGAACCATCTCGAGCGTGTCTTTGGCGCCTGCGGCCAGGCCGCCATGAGATGCGAGAATGATCTGATTCATCTTGCCTCCTCCTTTTCGTTATGGTCATTATAACGTCTTATACGTTGTTTATATTGCTAATTAGTATAAAGACCGTTCGCGGATGAAAATCGACCGTTGACGGGTTTAACGTACTTGAAACGTTGGGGCTAGGTAGGCCGGCGCTGGCTGGATAGCCCCAGATCAGACGCCTCGCCAATCCCCTATCGCACGAAGTACCAGGGGCTTTCCTGCACGGTGGGCTCCAGCGCGATGCCGGTGCGCTCGCGGAACAGATCCATGTCCTGCGATTTCTCCGTCCACCACGCGTTGGGCTTAAAGGTCATGCTCTCAACGATATGGCCGACAAAGGCACTGTTGCGCAGCTTGGAGAAGTTGGTGTTCATAATCAGGATGGACGCGAGCACCAGCACGATGCCCAGGACTTTGATCGCGCCGGCGGGCTCGGCGTAGATGCCAATACCGACCAAAACGGTCGCCACGGTTTCGAACGAAGCCACGACCGGCACCTTCGATGTCTCAAGATCCATCGAAAGGCCCTGCATATAGAAGATGTACGCAAGAGCCGTCGGAATAAAGCCAAAGCCTACGAACAGCAGAATGAGCTGCGGGGACATTGCCGCGGCTACATCGGACCACGGAGCCGAAAGCACCGCCATAAAGCATCCGCCAAAAACAAAGCCCCAAAACGTCACCGCCAGCGGATGCAGCGTCTTGGTGGCCATGCGGCTAAACACAGCCAGCAGTGCACCGCAAAGTCCGGCGATCACACCCGACGCGACGCCCCAAGTCGAGAAATGGAAACCGGACAGGTCGCCGCTCGTCACCGCGAGCACGCAACCCACAATGTTAAAGACGATGGCGACGAGCTTGTTGGGGGTCACGTCCTCGCGATAAAGCACGCGGCCGAGCGCGACGCCAAACACCGGCGAGGTGTAGAGCAGCACCGAGGCCGTGGACATGCCCACCTCGCCCATGCACTCGTAATAGCAGGTGTTGGCGACGGCTAAACCGACTATACCGACAAGCGCGCATGGGACGAGTTCTTTAGGACTTGCCTTGAACAATGCCATGGGACCCGAGGCTTTTCCCTCACGAGCACCTCCCTGGCAACCCATAAATGCCAAGACCGGAGCCATTAAGACAGCACCCGACAACAGGCGAAAGGCCGCCATGCTCTGAGACGAAACACCCAGGGCCGATATTCCGTTAACAAAGATTCCGATGGTGCCCCACATAAGCGCGGCGATCAGCACCAGCATATAGCCCACATTACTTCTCTTCAACGCAGCCTCCTCGGTATTATTTCCAATATGTTTCATGCTACGTTATAGTCGTTATATACATTTTTCAAGGCACAAATCGGCGAACGGGAAACTTTTGAAACAAGGAGTGCCCCCAACTGCCGGCAGAAAGGGAACGTCCCCAAGTGCCGCTCTAACAGTTGCGGTGAAATAGTTCTCAAACAGAGGCTTCACGCCCCCAAACAGGAACTATTCCACCGCAACTTATGAGGGGTATTGGGCTGTTAGGCCGCTCTATCCCTTAGTAATCCAGCTTCCACATGTAACGGCGCGTCATGTAGTCCTTGTGGGTGACGGCGGAGAGCGCACGCATGTAGACGTTGTTGAGGATCGGGGCAAAGATCAGGTGGTTGAAGTACTCGCTCACGCTGTCCTTGATGTCGTTGAGGCCGAGCTCCTTGGCGTCGAGCTGATAGACGCGCTCGCCACCGTACTGGTTGACGAAGCGGATGCCGCGCTCGTCGTTGCAGCGGCTGCGGCCGACGCTGATGAGCTGGAACAGCGAGGTGCGCTTGTCCAGGATCTCGAAGGGGCCGTGGAAGAAGTCGCAGGTGTTGATGGTGCAGGAGTCGATCTGCAGCATCTCCTGCACGTTGCAGATGCTAAAGACGTAGGCGGCACCAAAGAGCGGGCCCTGGGCCATGACGTTGATGCAGGGCTTGTCGGCGTTCTGCTCGGCCCACTTGGCAGCGAGCGGACGGGTGTACTCGACGGCCTTGCGATAGATGGGGTCGACCAAGTCGAAGGCGGCCATAGCGGTCTCATACTCGGCATAGCCCTCGGTCTGCTGCGTAAGCTCCATGGCGATCATGGTCACGACGGCGGAGTTGGTACGGCCCATGCAAGACTCGTCGACGGCCAGGCTGTCATACTGAATCTTGTAGTCGCAGACCTCGGTGAGGCCGGACTCGTCGACATAGATGGCGATGGTGCTGGCGCCGTGGTCCTTGGCGACCTGGGCGGCGACGATGGTCTCCTTGGTGCCGCGCATGGATACGACGACGGCCAGGGTGTTCTCGTTGACATAGGCGGGCGTGGCGTGCACGAACTCATTGCTGGTGTAGCTGGAGCTCACGACCTGCGTGGCCTCGTGCTCCATAAAGTACTGGGCAGGATAGTTGCCGCCGTTGGATCCGCCGGCGCCAATCCACACGACGCGCTTGATGCCGCCCTTGTCTGCCTTGTCGGCCAAAACCTGGGAGACGACGTCCTTAACCTGTTCCTGAGTAGTCATCGTACATCAGCCTTTCTTCTCGTTTGATGCTCTCGATGGCATACAAGTTACATACATGTTTTGGTTATGTCGACTAGTTGTATGCTATATTTGTCTTAGATAATTTGCTGATACGGTTTTCGATAACTTGCTACCAGCGGTTTTGTTGTTGTATTGAATACATGCTTGATTAGATACGCATACAGGTTAGATACAGGTTGATCGCATGAACGCTTCATCTAAAAAGAGACTGACCCAATACGAGCGCTTGGCGGGCATGCTGCGCGACCGCATCGCCTCCGGCACCTACGCTCGCGGAGACAAGCTGCCGTCCGAGATGGAACTCATGGACGAATCGGGGCTGTCGCGCAGCACCGTACGCCACGCCCTTAAGGTGCTCGTTGATGAGGGCCTGGTGCGCACCGAGCGCGGGCGTGGCGCCTTTGTGGCCGACACGCCGGCGCTCCACGAGAACAACCTGGTGTTTTCGAGCTATACGGCACAGGTCCAGGGTCAGGGCATGAAGCCCACCACGCGCACGGTGGACTCGGGCTTTACCAAGGCGGGCGGCAGCATAGCTAAGTTCTTTGATGCCGCCGTGGGCAGCAAGCTCGTCAAACTTGTCCGCCTGCGTTATCTGGACGATGCGCCGCTGTGCCTGGAGACCACCTACCTGCCACCGAGCTTTGAGTCGCTTATCGATCGCGACCTCAACGGCTCGCTGTACGCGACGCTGCGCCAGGAGTTCCATCGTGCGCCGGCGCAGGGGCACAAGACCTTTGAGGTGTGCTATGCCTCGCAAAACGAGGCGTTTTTGCTCAACGTCGATCGCGGGCAGGCGCTGATCCTGATCACCGACTACGTCTACGACACCGACGGCCGTCCGCTCCACATCTCCAAACGAGTCCAGCGAACCGACCGCGCCAAATACACCGAGCCCATCGGCTAGCCACCACCAAAACCACCACAAAGGGGCAGGCACCTTGGTGGCGGTTTTTAGGCTAGGAGGTCGGGAAACCAGGTTGGTTCGGGTTGGTTGGGCACATGCTCGGCTAGGACGAGCTCCATCCAACACATGTCGTACCAGCGGCCAAACTTTTGCGCGCAGCGGTCGAACGTTCCCACCAGGCGATATCCCATATGGGCATGGAAATCCTGGCTGTTGTGCGTCAGGTACTCGTCGTCCGCATCGTGCGGCACGGCAATGAGCGCGCACATGTTGGTGATGCCCATCGCGACCAGGCATTGCTTGAGCGCATCGTGCAGCTTGCGGCCCAGCCCGCCGTGACGCACGTCGCGCGCCAGGTAGATCGATGTCTCAACCGACCAGTCATACGCCTGGCGGCTGTTGAGCGGACTCACATAGGCATAGCCTACCGGATGCCCGTCCAGCTCCATCACCAGATACGGATAGCGCTTGAGCGTACGCTCGATGCGCCCGGCGAACTCCTCAACGCTCGGCACCTCGTATTCGCAGGTAATCGCCGTTTGGCGCACATACGGCTCATAGATGGCAAGCAACGCCGGCGCATCATCGGGCGTCGCCAGGCGAATCGTCGGCTCGGACATCTCGGGCATGCAGCCCCTCCCCCTCAAAAGCAAAGACCGCCCCGCGCCAAACCCAGGCGCAAGGCGGCCCCTCGTCATTACATCAGGCTACAGGATAGCCGCCAGTGCGTCGATGTCCTCCTGCGTCGTGGCCCAGCTGGTGCAAAAGCGCACCACCGTGCGGGTCTCGTCGTACTTTTCCCAGTACTCGATCGCCGCATGCTCGCGAATGCGGGCCATGTCCTCGTTGGGCAGAATCACGAACTGCTGGTTTGTGGGCGTCTCCAAAAAGAACTGGTAACCGCGCTCGTGCAGCACGCGACGCAGCGCCTGAGCGGTCTCAATTGCCTGACGGCCGATCTCAAAGTACAGGCCATCGGTAAAGAGCGCCTCAAACTGCACGCCCGTCAGACGGCCCTTGGCGAGCAGCGCGCCGTGCTGCTTAATGCGCGGAATGGGATGCGCCGGAGCATGCATGCCGCAAAACACCACGGCCTCGCCGCACAGAGCGCCGCACTTGGTGCCGCCGATATAGAACACATCGCACAGCTGCGCCAGCTCGGGCAGGGTAATGTCGCACTCGTCGGCCGCCAGCGCATAGGCCAGGCGAGCACCGTCCACAAACAGCGGAATCTCGCGCTTCTGGCACACCGCGTGAATCGCCGCGAGTTCGGCCTTGGAGTACAGCGTGCCGTACTCAGTCGATAGGCTCACGTACACGGCACCCGGGAACACCGTGTGCTCGTAGCTCTCGTTTTCGTAGAACACCTGGATATAGTTCTCGAGGTCCTCGGCGTGCATCTTGCCCTCGTAGCCGGGGATGGTGAGTACCTTGTGGCCGCCAAACTCGATGGCGCCCGCCTCGTGGCAGGCGACGTGGCCAGTCTCGGCAGCAACGACGCCCTCGTACGGCGCGAGCAGCATGTCGATCACCGTCGCGTTGGCCTGCGTGCCGCCCACCAGAAAAAACACGTCGGCATCGGGGGCCTGGCAGGCCTCGCGAATAAGTTGCTTGGCACGCTCGGTATGCGCATCGGTACCGTAGCCAGGCTGCGGCTCCATGTTGGTATCGACGAGCGCCTGCAGCACCGCTGGGTGTGCGCCGTGGGAATAGTCGTTGTTGAATGCGAGCATGGCAATCCTCTCTTACCGGGTATCGGCCAGATGATTCAAACGGAGCTATTGTACGCCGTTGGGATAGGCAATGCGCGCGGCAAGGCACTCGAGTGCCAGTACCAGAGCAAAACCGCAGCTCACATCACTCAAAAAGTGCGCCCCGATCACGATACGGCCAAACGCGACGAGCGCCGCGACCACAGCCGCCGTCCAAAAGACCACGCGGCGGCGCGAAGGCTTTTCCTTAAAGGCCGCCGCGGGAAGCCCGGCGAGCATAAGACCGATCGCCGCATGCGCCGTGTGCCCGCTCGCGAACGACTTAAAGCCGTCCTTGATTACGCCGGCCGCGATATAGCTCCACTTGTCGGGGTTACCGATTACCCACCACGGCTGAAAATTGAGCCCCGGCGTGACCTCGATCACGCGCATGCGTGGGCGCGACCACAGCGGCTTGACGATCACGTTGAGGATAATGGCCTGAGCGACCCACACGGCAAGCACCATCAACGCCCAGCGCGTAAGCTCGTCGGGCTCGGTCGTGCGCGTGAGGCGATAGACGATAAGGTTGGCGGCGATGACCAGCACAAACGTCAGCACCAGCTGAACGGCAATGAGTTTACCGCCAACCCGCAGGGACGAAACGACCTCGTAGCCGGCCAGGCCGACGTTGACGAGAATGCCGAGCACGGCGAGCCATTTGCTCCCCCTGGAGTCGGGACGCACCGCGCGTACGAGCATAACGCCCGCGACGCTCGCCGTCAGCTCGAACGGCAGCTCGCCGGCGGCCTCGATAAAGCGACCGTACATGCTACCGATATTGAACAGCGCGCTCGAGATCTGATAATCGAAGAAACTGCCCACGCCCAGACAAAGGCACAGGACAACCGCGATAATGGCGGCATCTTTCTTATAGATGTATCCGAACATGCTTTCCTTTCGATGGAGCCAGAGTGCCCAAATGGGGTGTTTGCAGCGTCGACCCGTTAGCCGTCGTCGCTCGCACCCAACTGCTGCAACAGCATGAGTGCCGCGGCCACGGGACCGGTGCCGTCGTTGGCGTCGAGACCGCGACCCAGGCCGCTGCCCGCACCGGCGCCTGCCTTGTAGGGTACCGACAGCTTGCGGCTCTTGGGGAAGTTCACCGCGCCATAGCGGGTCTTAAGCTCAAAAGCCACCTTCTTGGGCACGTCGACGCCCAAAAACGTGATGCGACCGCCACTGAGCGTGACGCTCTCGAGCCCCAGGCGCTCGCCGCGAATGCGGATTCGTGCGCGATTGAACAGGTTGAGTCCCGCCAGCGGCAGCTCGCCATGCGCAGCCTCGGTCTCCTCCTGCACCTCATCGATGCTCTCCAGGTCCTCGGCCGCTGCAAGCTTACGGTACACGAGCACGCGCTGATCCACCGCCGGCAGGTACTCCTCGGACAAGAAGTAGTCGGCCGGCAGGTTAATACCCACGCTCGCCGCCTCCACGCCGGCATCGTCATCGCCGCGCGCCTCGGCCACGGCCTGTCCCAGCATCTGCGTAAACAGGTCAAAGCCCACGCTCGACAGGTTGCCGTGCTGCTCGGCGCCCATAAGCGAGCCGGCACCACGGATCTCCAGGTCGCGCATGGCGATGCGCATGCCGCTGCCCAGGTCCTGGAACTCGGAAAGTGCGGTCAGGCGCGCCGTCGCCTCCTCGGTGAGCGGCAGCTCGCCCGGGAACATAAAGTACGCGTAGGCCTGCGTGGCAGAGCGACCCACACGGCCCTTGAGCTGGTAAAGCTGCGCCAGACCCAGGCGCTGCGAATCCTCGATGATCAGCGTGTTGGCGGTCGCGTTGTCGATGCCGCTCTCCACGATGGTCGTGGCGATGAGCACGTCGATCTTTTTGGTCGCGAACTCGATCATCACGTCCTCGACCTCGCGCGGGCTCATCTTGCCGTGCGCCACGCCCACGCGCGCCTCGGGAGCGGCCTCGTGCACGCGCGCCACGGCGTCATCGATGGTCTTGACGCGGTTGGACACGTAGTACACCTGACCGCCGCGGCCCACCTCCAGGCGAATCGCCGCGCTTACCACGTCGGGGTCGTACTCCCCCACGTGCACGATCACGGGACGACGTCCAGTCGGCGGTGTGGTGATCAGGCTCATGTCGCGCACGCCGCTCGTGGCCATCTGCATGGTTCGCGGAATCGGCGTTGCCGAAAGCGTGAGCACGTCAATCTGCTCGCGCAGGTTCTTGAGCTGCTCCTTGTGCTGCACGCCAAATCGCTGCTCTTCGTCGATGATCACCAGACCCAGGTTCTTGGGGTTTACGTCGGCCGAAAGCAGACGGTGCGTGCCGATGAGCACATCGATCGTGCCCTCGGCAAATGCCTTGAGCGCACGCTTTTGCTGCGCCGGCGTGCGAAAGCGGCTGAGTACCTCGACTTCAAGGCCAAACGGGGCAAAACGCTCAAAAAACGTCTCGTAGTGCTGCTGGGCAAGAATGGTCGTGGGGCAGAGCACCATGACTTGGCGGCCGGAGTCCACGCACTTAAACGCCGCGCGCAGGGCGACCTCGGTCTTGCCAAAGCCCACGTCGCCGCACACCAGCCGGTCCATGGGTCTGGGCTGTTCCATGTCAGTCTTGACGTCTTGTGTGGCCTTGAACTGATCGGGGGTGTCTTCGTAGGCGAAGCTCGCTTCCAGCTCGTGCTGCATGAATCCGTCACGGCTGTAGGCGTAGCCCTTTTCCTTTTTGCGCTTGGCGTAGAGGAGTATGAGGTCGCGGGCGATGTCCTTCACCTTGTTCTTCACCTTCTCCTTCATGCGCTCCCATGCGCCGCCGCCAATCTTGTTCAGCGTGGGTGCTTCACCTTCCTTGCCTTTGTATTTGGACACCTTGTGGAGTGCGTGTATGGAGACATATACCGTGTCGTCGTTGCGGTAGATGATTTTTATCATCTCCTGCATGACATCCCCTTGCGGCACTCTCACCAGTCCGCCGAAGCGGCCGATGCCGTGGTCTATATGCACCACATAGTCGCCTATGTCGAACTGCTGCAGCTCCTTCAGCGTCAGAGCCACTTTGCCGTTGCGCGCCTTGTCGCTCTTGAGGTTGTATTTGTGAAAGCGGTCGAATATCTGATGGTCGGTGAAGAAGGCTCTGCGGGTGTCGTGGTCAATGAATCCCTCATGGATGGAGTGGTTGACAGGGGAGAAATGGATGTGGTCAACTTCCGTCTGCGCCATCTCTTCGAAGATGCTCTGCAGTCGTTTGATTTGCTTCTCGCTGTCGGCGAAGATGCAGATGGTATATCCGCTGCTGGTGAGTCTGTGGCATTCGGCGGAGACGAGGTCGAAGTTCTTGTGGAATAGCGGTTGGGCCTCTGTGTGGAAGTGGACGCTGTCATCGTTGTCCGTTGCGTTGGACTTGATTTCGAGATGGCGGAATGCTGATATCTGTCGGACAAAGTCTTCAGTGTCGATGATGAAGTTGCTGAAGAGTTCGTCTTCCTTGGCGTCCGCTTCCACCTTGGCTTGCAGGGAGAAGCCCTCATTGTGGATGATGGCTATGCGGTCGCAGACGTATGTCAGGCTCTTTGTCACTGTCAGCGTGCTGTGCGGCAGAAACTCAAGGAAGGAGATGTATTCCGCGGTTTCTGTCGCCATCTCCGCCACCACAGTCATCTGCTCCACTTTCTTTTCCGACAGCTGGCTCTGTATGTCGAAGGTGCGTATGCTGTCCACCTCGTCGCCGAAGAAGTCGATGCGGTAGGGCTGGTCGGCAGAGAAGGAGAAGACGTCGAGGATGCTGCCGCGCAGGGCGAATTGTCCTGGCTCGTAGACATAGTCCGTCTTGCAGAATCCCAGTGATATGATGTCTTTCTCCAGCTGCATGACATCATACGAGTTGCCCACGAGAATGTCGATGGTGC